>DATHEP010000511.1:0-9802 GCA_035318525.1 Conexibacter sp. | reverse complement strand
CGCAGCGGTGTGGGTGACGATCGGATCGCAGGTCCACTGAGCCGTCCCGGCTCGGGAAGGAGATCCGAGAGGTCGATCCCGAGCCCGAAGACCCGGTGAGCGAACCGTCTCGCGTATAGGCGGCCGGCTCCCATCCGCTCTCTCGAGCGCGTGCGTGTCACCGCCCTGAACAGGAGCACCGACATGCATGCAGGGACGCCCGTCCACGGTCGTCACATCGCCGTCGCGGCGTGGCTCGCCACGCTCGCGCTCGTCCTGTGCGCGCCGGCCGCGCACGCCGCCACCGACCAGCAAGTCGACGATGCTGTCGAGCTCGCCGTCGGCTGGCTGCGCTCGACACAGGCGCCCGACGGCTCGCTCGGGCCGAACGGCGGACTCGACCCCGCGTGGGCGCTGCTCGGCCTTGCCGGCGCCGACGTCCACGCCGCCGACCTGCGCACCGCGCCCGGCGCGCCGAGCGCGCAGGACTACTACGCGACGCTGTGGGCCGGCTCGGACGACGACGCCTGGAGCGCGCTCGGCTCCGCCTCCGCGGCCGACTACGAGCGCGCGATCCTGCTCGCGGAGGCGGCCGGGATCGATCCGCGGCGGATCGCGCCGCAGCAGAACCTCGTCGCCAAGCTGGCGGGCTTCTACCGCGACGGCTACTTCACGTCGAAGACGTCGGTCTTCAACCACACGCTGTTCGGGCTGCTCGCGCTCGAGCGGCTGCCGGTCCCGCCGGGGCTGGTGGCGCGCACGGCGTCGATCGTCGAGCAGCACCAGCACACCGACGGCGGTTACGCGAGCTATCCGGTCACCGACCAGGTCACCTACGAGGCGCCGAGCAACGTCGACTCCACCGGTGCTGCGCTCGCCGGACTCTGCGGCGCCGGGCGAACGCTCGCTGACCCCTCGGTTGCCGGCGCGGTCACCTTCCTGCGCGCCGAGCGCGCGCCGAGCGGCGCGCTGGGCAACATCGACGCCGCGAGCTGGGCGCTCGACGGGATGGGCGCCTGTGGGCTCAGACGCGGCGCGCCCGGCTGGACGGCCGCGGACGAGACGACGATCGACTGGCTGCTGACCGAGCAGGCGACCGCCGGGCCCGACGCGGGCGCGTGGGCGCCCGGCGGCACACCGAACCGGTACACGACCGCGACCGCGCTGCAGGCGCTCGTCAACCCGGGCTTCTCCGCGACGCCCCCGCCGCGCCTCGTTCCCGGCGATCCGCTGCTTCGTCCCCCGGCGACCGTCCCCGACGGCGCGTCCGTGCCGGTCGTGCTCGCGATCGACGGCGGGCTCGGCACCGCACGCCTGTGCCGCACGAGCGCGCCGGCCGGCGCTTCGCTGACTGCCGTGCTGTCCGCGGCGCAGACGAGCTCTGCGCCCGCCGGCTGCGTGAGCGACGTGGTCGTCGACGGCGGCGCGGTCGTCCGCATCGACGGCGCGGTCGGCGCGCCCGGCGGCGGCTGGAGACTCAGCCTCGACGCCGCCGCCGAGCAGCCGGCCGGCACCCAGCCCGTCCCATTCGGCGCGCTCGTCGCGCTGCGCTTGGACGACCCGCTGCCGCTCACGTTCGAGCCGGCCGCGCTCGACTTCGGCGAGCAGCCGATCGGGCTGCTGGGTGCGCCGCGGGCCGTGACGCTCACGAACCGCGACGCGCATGACGTGACCGTCGAGCGGCTGCGCCTCGGCGGCGCGCACGCGGCCGACTTCGCGCTCGCCTCGCAGAGCTGCGTGGGGGGGACGCTTGCGCCGGGCGCGGCGTGCAGCGCGTCGCTGCGCTTCGCGCCCGGCGCCGCGGGCGCGCGCAGCGCGACGCTCGAGGCCGAGCACGACGGTGACGGCCCTGCGCCGGCGCTCGTGCTCGCCGGCAGCGGCGGGCTGCTGCCGACCGGTCCGCCGGGCGTGGGCGGAGCGCCCGGCGCCGGCGGGCCCGGTGGCGGCGCGGGCGGCGCCGGGCCGATCGGCGTGGCCGGCTCCGTCGGGGCGCCGGGCGGTGCCGGCGCGCGCGGACCGCGCGGCGCCGCCGGCCGCGACGGGCGCGTCGTCTGCCGGCTCGTCGGCAGACGCGCGCGCCGGCTCGCCTGCAACCTGCGCCTGCGCAACGCCGCCCACGCGCGCCGCAAGGCCCGCAGCGCCCTGCTCGTCCGTCGCGCGCTCGCGCGGCGCGCCGCGATCTCCCCCAGCGAATCCCCCCGGAGGACCCGATGAAGCGCTCCCTGTCGCTCGCGCTCCTGCTGCTGGCGCTCGCCGCACCCGCGGCCGGCGCCGCCGTCACCCCCAGCGTGCTCGCCGCGTGGGGCCAGAACAGCCATGGCCAGCTCGGCGCGGCCATCCCGTCGATCGGCCTCACACCACAGGCCGTGCCCGAGATCTTCTCGGCGACCCAGGTC
Organism: Conexibacter sp.; assembly: GCA_035318525.1. Classification (GTDB taxonomy): domain Bacteria; phylum Actinomycetota; class Thermoleophilia; order Solirubrobacterales; family Solirubrobacteraceae; genus Conexibacter. Next base: position 7,427 of record DATHEP010000511.1, on the reverse strand, counting down.
GCCGGCGGGCTCACGTACAGCCTCGCGCTGCTCGAGGACGGCTCCGTCTGGAGCTGGGGCCGCAACCAGCTCGGGCAGCTCGGCGACGGCACGACGACCGACCGCGCGACGCCGGCCGCGGTGCCGGGGATCGACGACGCGGTCGCGGTCGCCGCTGGCCGCTATCACTCGCTCGCGCTGCTGAGCGACGGCACGGTCCTGACGTGGGGCGACAACACCTTCGGCCAGCTCGGCGACGGCACGACGACGAGCAGCTTCACCCCGGCCGCCGTCCCCGGGCTCGACGACGTCGTCGCGGTCGCCGGCGGCTTCAACCACTCGCTCGCGCTGCTGAGCGACGGCACGCTGCGCGCCTGGGGTCGCGGCGACACCGGCCAGCTCGGCGACGGCAACGCGGTCGACAGCCTCACGCCGGTGACCGTGTCGGGGTTGGACGACGCGGTCGCGATCGCCGCCGGCCAGAACCAGGGCTACGCGCTGCGCGAGGACGGCACCGTGGCGGCGTGGGGATCGAACGCCGCCGGCGCGCTCGGCGACGGAGCGACCGACGACCAGTCGGCGCCGAGAGCGGTGCCGGGCGTCGCCGACGTGACCGCGATCGCCGCCGGCAACGTCCACGTGCTCGCGCTGAAGGACGACGGCACCGTGACCGGCTGGGGCGACGGCCAGTTCGGCCAGCTCGGCAGCGCCGTCACGACGTTCACGCGCAACCCCGTGAGCGTCGCCGGCCTCGCCGGAGTCGACCGCCTCGGCACCGGCACGTACGTCAGCTACGCGCGCACGGCGGACGGCACGCTGTGGGCGCTCGGGCGCGGCACCCAAGGTCAGCTCGGCGACGGCGGCTCGGCGTCGGTCAACGCGACCCCGGTGCAGGTCGGCGACGAGGACGTGGAGGCGGTGAGCAGCGGCGGCGCGATGAGCCACGCGCTCGTGGTCGTCACGCCCGACCCGCCGACGCTCACCCCGACTGACTTGACGTTCGGCGAGCAGGCGCTTGGAACGCTTGGCCCCGCACAGACCGTCACGCTCACCGCCGGCACGCTGCCCGTCGAGATCGCGCGCGTCACGACGGATGGCGACGCCCGCGACGACTTCCTGCTGCTGGCCGACGCGTGCAGCGGCGCTGCGCTCGCGCCCGGCGAGCAGTGCGAGCTGCGGGTGCGCTTCGCGCCGACTGCGACGGGCAGACGCGAGGCGGCACTGGTCGTCGTGACCGACGGCGACGAGGTCGCGGAGGCGAGCCTCGCGGGCGTTGGCGCTTCCGCCCCCCAGGGTCCGCCCGGCGAGCCCGGCCCGAGCGGCCCGCCCGGCGGCGCCGGGCCTCAGGGCACCGACGGCGCCCTCGGCCCGCAGGGCCCCGCGGGCGCGACAGGCCCGGCCGGCTCCGAGGGGCCGCGCGGTGGGCGCGGCCTCGCCGGCCGCGACGCGACGGTGACCTGTCGGCTCGCCGGCCAGAGAGCGAGAGCGCGCGTCGTCTGCACGGTCAGACTGCGCGGCGACAGCGCGCGCCGCGGCAGAGCGGCGACGACGCCCGCCCGCCTCGTACGCAGAGGCCGCACCTACGCCCGCGGCACGCTCGCGCGGCTGCGCGCGACGAGGCCGCTCCCCCGCGGCCGCTACACGCTCGTCGCCGGCCGCGGCGCCGAGCGGCTGCGCGTCGTCGTGCGCGCCGCCGAAACGAGCTTCCTCTCCCGCTCCACCAACCACCCACAACCAAAGGAGTGACGCATGTCACGCTCCATCCGGCACGCTCGCCGGCTCCTGCTCGCGCTGCTGCTGGCGGCGCTGGCCGCCACAGCGATCCCCGCCGCCGCGGGCGCCGTCCTAGTCACGGTCCGAGTCGAGGGCGAAAGAGCGACGCTCGTCGCGCCGACGCAGGTCGCGGTCGGCGCCAGAGAAGCGAGAGCCAGAAGCTGGGACGGCCTCCTAAACGAAAGAATGACTAATTGCGCGGCCGACACGGCCTATCAGGCGGTCGAGCTAGCGGTCAGAGGCAATTGGGATCGCGGACTCTTCGCCTCGAGAATCATGGGCGAGTCGCACACGTTCTCAGGAGAAGATTATTGGGTCCCTTACCACAAGAACGCCGTCTACACCGACTGGGCCTACTCGGACGTCGGCCTCTGCGACTTGCACCTGAGAGAAGGCTCGGTCGTCCTGCTGCAGGCCGGCGTGTCGGGGCCGTTCCCCGATTTCATACCGGCCTCCGTGCCGCTCGAGATCCAGCGTGTGACGCCCGCGAGCGGCGATTTCGATCTCGGTGACGATCTGAGAATCGACGTCACCGCGTGGATCCCCGATGAAGTGATCGGCAGAGAAAACGGCAGAGGTCAGCTAGTGATCGAAGCGAGCGAAGCAAGACCTGCCGTCGGTTACACCGTCAGCGGGCCCGGCATCGAAGCGAGAACGACGGACGCCAACGGCGAAGCCAGAATCGAGTTCAACGCCGCGGGCAGAAGAATCGAGGTGCGCGTCGAAAGACCCGGCAGCTCGACCAACTGGGGCCGCAGCTCGATCTACGTCTGCGTGGAAGACGAAGTCGAAGGCCTCTGCTGACAGACGTCTGAGTTCAATCGAGGGCGGGCTCCACGGCCCGCCCTCGATCGCTAAGCTCCCGCGCGCTCACGACAGCGGGGAACTCCGGTGAGAGTCCGGGGCTGACGCGCAGCGGTGTGGGTGACGATCGGATCGCAGGTCCACTGAGCCGTCCCGGCTCGGGAAGGAGATCCGGGAGATCGATCCCGAGCCCGAAGACCCGGTGAGCGAACCGTCTCGCGTACAGGCGGCCGCCTCGCCCGTGGTCTCACGTGCGTGTCGCCGCCCCGAACAGGAGCACCGACATGCATCGAGCAGCACGCCGGCGACGGCGCCTCGTCGTCCTGGCCGCCGCCTGCCTGGCGACCGCGACGGGCGCGCCCGCCGCCTCCGCCGCCACCCAGCCACAGGTCGACGCGGCGGTCGCCGCGGGTGTCACGTGGCTGAGCAGACGGCAGGACCCGACCACCGGCACGATCGGCGGTCCCTTCGACTTCGGCGGCGACTGGGCGCTCAGCGCGCTCGCGGCCGCCGGCGTCCACGCGGCCGACCTCGGGACGCCGAGTGCCCAGGACGGCTACCTCGCGACCTGGACCGCGAGCGACTGGATCGACCCGGCCGACCCGGCGACCGGCTGGAACCCCGGCTTCCACGGCGTGACCGACTTCGCGCGCGCGACGCTGCTCGCGCACGCCGCCGGCCTGCAGCCGTCGCGCCTGTCGGCCGAGCAGAACCTGATCGCGCAGCTCGCTGTGCTCTACGAGGTCGACAGCGGCTCCTACGGCACGCCGAGCATGAACGGCGCGATCTTCGGTGCGCTCGCCGTCAAGCGCGGCGGCGCTCCGCCGGCGCTGCTGGCGAAGACCGCGGCGCTTGTGCGCGCGCACCAGCACGACGACGGCGGCTGGACGTTCGGCCTCGTCACGACGCCCGAGCAGGCCGCGTCGCCCGGCGACGTCGACATGACGGGCGCGGCGATCGCCGCGCTGTGCGAGGCGGGCGCGACGCCCGACGACCCGTCCGTCGCGCGCGGGCTCGCGTTCCTGCGCGGCAGACTGATCGCCGTGACCGGCGCGTTCGAGCACGCCTTCAACGGCCCCAACGCGGACTCCAACGCGTGGGCGATCCAGGGCCTGGCCGCCTGCGGCGTCGACCCCCAGTCGTCCGCCTGGACGACGTCCGCCGGCAGAACGCCGGTCGACTTCCTGCTGTCGCTCCAGCGCACCAGCGGCCCGAACGCGGGCAGCTTCAAGTGGCAGGCGAGCGAGGGCGACGGCGACGCGCCGAACCTCTACGCCAGCCAGGACGCGCTGCGCGCGATCGCCGGCGGCGCCTTCACGGCCGACCCGCCCGTGCGCGCGAACCCGGCGGACCCGGCCGTGCGGCCGGCGCCGGTCGTCGCGGACGGGACGCCGGTGCCGCTCGCGCTGGTCGTCGACGACGGGCACGGCGACGTGCGCCTCTGCCGCGTCGTCGCAGAGACCGGCTCGACCGCCGAGCTGCTCGCGGAGGCGCAGGCCGCATCGCTGCCGAGCGGCTGCGTGACGAGCGTGACGATCGGCGGCGGGGGCGCGGTCACGAGCGTGAACGGCGTCGCCGGCGCGTGGGTCGCGAGCGTCGACGGCGCGGCCGAGGCGGCCGCCGGGCCGCAGACGGTCGGGCACGGCGACCTCGTCGCGCTGCGGCTGCCGGCGTGGGGCGCCGGCGACCTGTCGCACAGCGTGCTGGCCTTCGGCACGCAGGCGCAGGGCACGATCGGCGCCGCGCGAGGCGTGTGGATGCGCGCGCAGGATGCACCGGTCGACGTCGACCGCGTCCGCATCGTCGGCGACGAGCGCGACGACTTCGTGGTGAGCGTCGACGACTGCGGCGGCGCGACGTACGCGCCCGGCGCCGGCTGCCTTGTGCGCGTGCGCTTCGCGCCGACGGCGGAAGGCGCGCGCGGCGCGACGCTGCGGCTGAGCGGCTTCGGCGGCGTCGTGGCGGAGATCCCGCTGCTGGGCGAGGGCGGCGCACCGGCGGCCGGCGGACCAGGGGAGCCGGGCCCGCCGGGTGCCCCCGGTGACGACGGCGCTCCCGGCCCGGCAGGCCCGCAGGGCCCGGCCGGCGCGCAGGGACCCGCCAACCCGGCGGGCGCCTCGGGTCCCGCCGGCGTCCGCGGCCCGCGCGGGGCGGCCGGCCGCGACGCGGCGGTGACGTGCCGTGTCCGCACGATCAGAGGCACGCGGCGCGTGACCTGCACCGTCGCGCTGCGCGGCGCCCGCGCCGGCCAGCGCGCGCGGCTCGTCCGCGACGGGCGCACGTACGCCCGCGGCACGGTCGCGCGCCTGCGCGTCGTGCGCCCCCTGACGCGCGGCCGCTACACGCTGCGCATCGGCCGCGGCGCCCGCGTGCAGTCGCGCACCGCGACGATCATCCGCACGCGCTGAGCGCCGCTCCGGGGCGGCCCTCGCGGCCGCCCCGGAGCCCGCTCGCCGGGCCGGGGCGTCCCGCGGACACGCGGCGTGCATCCGACCAACGGCCGCGCTAGCGTGCGCATTCGATGTCCGCTCGCTGCGTTCGTGACCGGTCGCCGCACGAAGTGGGTCGTGATCGCCTTCTGGGTGGTCGCCGTGATCGCGCTCTCGCCGCTCGGCGGCAAGCTGGCCGACGCCACGAGCGACGAGACCGCGAGCTTCCTGCCTGCCGAGGCCGAGTCGACGCAGGTCCAGGAGCTGCTGAGAGACCGCTTCCCGGGCGGCGAGACGACGATCGGGCTGATCGTCTACCAGCGCGACGGCGGGCTGACGGCGGCCGACAGAGCGCGGATCGCACGTGACGCGCAGGCCGTCGACGAGGCGATCCCCTGCCGGTGACGTTCGCCGTCAACATCGGCTTCATGGTCGCCGTCGGGATCCTGCTCGACACGTTCGTGGTGCGGACGATCATGGTGCCGGCCGCGGTCGAGCTGCTCGGCGACCGCGTCTGGTGGCCGTCGACCGCCGCCGCCGGCGGCGGGCGCGCGCTGCGCGAGCACGCCGAGGCCGAGGAAGCGCGCGCAGCCGAGCCGGTCTGACGCCACGGACCCAGGCGGCAGCCAGCGGTGCGGGGTGGTGTAGGCCATCTGCAGATGGCCGGCGTCCGTCCCGTGTGCTACAGAACCTTTACAGACCGATATCAGTGGTGTAGATTTTGTAGCAATGAGCATCGAGCATGCCTGCACGCAGCTGGAGCGCTTCGGCGATCGGCCGTTCCGGGTTGCGGAAGCGATCGACGCGGGTGTTCCTCGCTACGAGCTGTACCGCCTTCGTGAGCGCGGCGAAGTCATCAATGTCGGCCGCGGTGTCTTTCGCCGGGCTGGGAGTGCGCTCAGCTCGAGCACGGATTTGGCGACGGTCTGTGCACGCGTCCCGCACGGCGCCATCTGCCTGAACTCGGCGCTCGCCTACTGGGACCTGACCGACGAGCTGCCGGCGTCCGTCCACCTGGCGGTGGCGCGGGGTTCGCATCGGTCGCGGATCGAGAACCCGCCGACCGTCGTGCATGTCTTTGCCGCGGGAACGTTCGACGTGGAGCGGCGCGAGGAGACGACGGAGACCGGTGAGCTGCTGCGGATCTACTCGCCCGAGCGGGCGGTCGTCGACGCCATGCGGCTGGCGCACCACGTCGGTCGCGACACGGCGCTGCACGCGCTCAACCGCTACCTCCGGCGGCAGGACGCGCAGCCGCGCAAGCTGGTCGTGCTCGCGCGCGAGCTCGGTGGGCGGCGTCGCCTGACCGACGCGCTGGAGGCGGTGCTCAGTTGAACACGATGGACCCTGACCAGATCAATCGCGAGCTGCGGCGTCTCGCGCATGAGCATCACGGTCGCAACACACAGGCGCTGCAGGTGCTCTACGCGATCGAGGGATTTCTGCGGCGGCTGTCTGCGAGCGAGTACCGCGAGCGAATGGTGCTCAAGGGCGGGATGCTCCTGGCGGTCCTCGACGCGCGACGGATGACGCGCGATGCCGATCTCTCGACTCATGGGATCCCGAACGACGAGGCAGCCGTCGCCGAGATCGTCCGGGAGATCGCTTCGAGCGCGCTGGCCGAGCCGGACGGCGTCGTCTTCGACGCCGCCTCCGTCACCACCGAGTCGATGCGCGAGAGCGCTACGTACCGCGGCGTCCGAGCGAAGCTCTCAACGACGATCGGCATTGCCCGCCTCGTGGTGGTGCTGGATCTGTCCTTCGGCGATCCGGGCGAGGCCGAGGAGATCCGTTACCCGGAGATCCTCGGCGGCGCCGGCATCCCCTTGCGCGCCTATCCGCTCGAACGCACGCTGGCCGAGAAGATCGCGACGATGATGGAGCGCGGCGAGCTCACCACCCGCGACCGCGACTTCGCCGACGTATGGGTGCTGAGCCGTCTGCACACGATCAACGGCGAGCGTTTGCGCGCGACGCTACACGCCGTCGCCGAACACCGACAGCACGCCGTCGAGCCACTGTCCCAAGCGCTGGACGATCTCCCCGATCGTCAACAGAGCTACGACGCACTGCGGGCGCGCGCATCGTTCGCGCTCGCTCCTCCTCGGCGCTGGGCCGATCTGGTGGCCGATGTCATCGCGTTCGTCGATCCGCTCGTCGGCGCTGCGAGCGCCGCGTCCACCGCATGGAATCCGAGCACGGGCCAGTGGGAAGCTAACCCGCCCGATGCGCACGAGACGCACGTCGTCCTGTCCGATCCTGTGCTCATGCGCCAGATCCGAGAAGGAGAGGGAGCGCTCGCACCCGACGATGCCGGCTCGACGCTCACTGAGATCCAGGGGCACCTTGACCGCCAGCGACGCGGCGAGCGTGAATGAGCCCGACGACGAAGCGACTGGGGGGCCGGGACTCGAACCCGGATAGCCGGCTCCAAAGGCCGGA
>DATHEP010000510.1:0-4269 GCA_035318525.1 Conexibacter sp. | reverse complement strand
ACCATCCCGACCGGAGGAAACGATGACAGCCACGGCGATCGAGCGACCCGTCCCAACTGAGATCCCCGGCCCGGCTGGCGATCCGTTGCTGGGCATGGCGCGGCCGCTGCGCCGCGACCCCCTCGGCACGCTGCTCGAGGGCTTCGCCGCCCACGGCGACCTCGTCGCCTACCGCGTCGGCCCGGCGCGCGGGCCCGCGCGGCTGCGGCGGCGCGTCGTCGCCGTCCACGAGCCGGAGGAGGTGCGACGCGTCCTCACCGACATGGACACGTTCACGCGCGACACGCCCTCCTACCACGTGCTGCACGAGCTGTTCGGCGGCAACCTCGTGACCACGAACGGGCCCACCTGGCGGCGCCAGAAGCGCACGCTGCAGCCGCTCTTCACGCGCCGCGCCGTCGCGCAGTACGCCGAGCTGATCGAAGGCGAGGCACGCAAGGCGATCGAGCAGGCACCGCTCGACGCGGACGGAGCGGTCGACGTGGCGCACGAGATGGAGCGGTACGCGCTGCGCGTCCTCGGCCACACGCTGTTCAAGGAGGCGGAAGGGATCGACGACGACACGATCGCCGCACTCGAGCGGCTCGTGCCGGTCGTGGGGCGGCGCGCGCGCTCGCGCATAGCGCAGACCGTGCGCCTGCCGCTGGCGCTGCCGACGCTGCGCAACCGCCGCTTCGCCGCCACGCGCGCGGAGGTCTACGCGACCGTCGAGCGCGTGCTCGCGCGGCGCGCCGAGCGCGAGGCGGCTGGCGGCGCGCCCGTGCCGGACGACCTGCTCGCGCGCCTGCACGGCGCGCGCGACCCGGAGGGGGACGTGCCGCTCTCGGACGACGAGATCCGCGACCAGGCGCTGATGTTCCTGTTCGCGGGGCACACGACGACCTCGAACGCGCTCACCACGACGCTCCACCAACTCGGCCTCCACCCCGAGCTCCAGGAGCAGGTCGCGCAGGCCGCGGCCGCGCAGGACACCGACCTCGAGCAGCCGGACCTCGTGCGCGCGTGCGTCCAGGAGGCGCTGCGGCTCCGCCCGCCCGCCTACGTGCTCGCGCGCCGAACAGCTCGCGACACCGAGCTCGGCGGCCACCCCGTCGCCGCCGGCACGATCGTGCTCGTCTCCCCGTGGGTGACGCACCGCCACCCCGACTGGTGGGACGAGCCGGAGCGCTTCGACCCGTGGCGCTTCATGGGCGGGGACCGCCGCGCCAAGCAGGCGTGGTTCCCCTTCGGTGGCGGCGCGCGCTCCTGCATCGGGCGCCACCTCGCGCTGCTGGAGGCGTCGATCCTCGTGCGCGCGCTGCTGCGCGAGCACCGGCTCGAGTCGCTCGAAGCCGAGGTGCCGCTCGACACGCTCATCTCGATGCGCCCGTCGGGCCCCGTCCTCGTGCGCTGGCTGCCGCGCGAGGTGCCGGCATGACGGCGACGGAGGCGCCGGCGGGCGCCGGTCGGTCCGCCGCGGCCACCGTCGAGCTGCTGCCGTTCCACTGTCCCATCGCACCCGCGATCAACCCCCACGCCGAGCAGATCGAGCGCCGCTGCATCGCCTGGATCGACCGCTTCCGCCTCTACGGCGACGACGCGCAGCGGGCGCGCCTGATCGGCACGCGCGCCGCCGAGATCTACGCGCGCGCGCTGCCGGACGCCGCGCCCGAGCGCGTCGCCGACGTCGCCAGATGGCTCTACTGGGGCTTCGCGACCGACGACCTGCTCTACGACAACGGGGCGGTGAGCGCCCGCACGGCCGACTTCCTCGCGGTCGCCGCGACGCTCGCCCGCCTCAGCGACGAGCCGCGCGCCCGCTTCGCGTGGGAGCCGCCCTACAGCGACGCGCTGCGCGACCTCGTCGGTGCGGTCCTGCGCCATGCGACGCCGGGCCAGCGGCGCGACTGGGCGGATACGGCGCGCGCCTGGTTCTTCGGCATGGCGTGGGACGTCGGCAACGCGGAGCGCGGCGAACCGCCGTCGCTCAACGACTACCTCGCGATGCGCATGCACACGGGCGGGCTGGCGAGCTGGGCGACGTCGCTCGACGTCGCGAACGGGATCGAGCTGGCGCCGCGGCGGGCCGCCAATCCCGCCGTGCGCGCGCTGCGGGAGGCCTGGTCGACGTTCGCGCTGCTGCTCAACGACCTGATGTCGTTCGCGAAGGAGGCACGCAACGCGGACACGTCCAGCAACGTCCTGCATGTGCTCGCGCACGAGCGCGCCTGCACGCCGGGGGAGGCGGTGCCGGAGGCGTACGCGATCGTCGATCGCATCGCCACGCTGTTCCGTGCGCTGTGCGCGCAGGTGCGCGCCGACGCTCCCGAGGACGACCAGCTCGACCGCCACCTCGCGAGCCTCGAGCACAGCTGGCGCGGGATCCTCGACTGGGGCTTCAGCGCGCCGCGCTACACGACCGGCGGCGACCCCGACGCGCCGCCGCTGCTGACCTTCCCCGGCTGGGCGGACACGCCGACCGACGACCGGCTCGAGCCGCTGGACTGCCCGTCGATCGCCTGGTGGTGGGACGAGCTGGAGGGATCCCGATGACCGCGCTGCGCCTCCGCGACAGCGGAGCCCACGAGCCGTCGCCGATCGCCGCCGATCGTCCCCGCCGGCCGTACCCGAACGGCTGGTTCGCGCTCGCGTTCGGCGAGCAGGTGCCGGCCGGCGGCGTGCTGCGCACGCGCTTCATGGGCGAAGACCTCGTCGTGTACCGCACGCGCGCCGGGATCGTGCGGGTCGTCGAGCCCTACTGCCCGCACCTCGGCGCGCACCTCGGCTACGGCGGCACGATCGAGGGGGAGGAGATCATCTGCCCGTTCCACCGCTTCGCGTTCGACGTCGACGGTGCCTGCGTGCGCAGCGGCTACGGCACGAGACCGCCCGCCGCGCGCCTGCGTCAGCGGACGGTGCGCGAGCGCAACGGCGCGATCATGGTCTGGCGCCACGCCGCCGGCGCGCCGCCCGAGTGGGAGCTGCCGGACCTCCCCACCGGCGAGTTCCCGGCGCCCGTGCGACACGCCTACACGATCGTCGACCACCCGCAGGAGATCGTCGAGAACGCGGTCGACGTCGGCCACATCGGCCCGATCCATCACTACACGAACGTGCGCGTGCGGCAGCCGCTGGCGCTCGACGGGCCGCGCTTGCGGATCGGCCCGGCAGGCGAGCGCGTCTTCCCGCTGCTCGGCGACGTCGACGTGATCTTCGACGTCGAGGCGCACGGCCTCGGCTACATCTGGGTGAGAGCGACGATCCCGCGGTTGCAGGCGGCGGCCCTGTTCCAAGCGATGGCGACGCCGATCGACCCCTGCCGCGTGACGCTGCGCTTCAGCGTCGCGGTCCGCACGGGGATCGCCCAGCGCGCCCCGAGCGGGCGCTCGCTGCTGCTGTCGCGCGCGCTGACGGTCGGGCTGGCGCCGGCCTTCTGGCGCGACCTCAGGCGCGACTTCCCGATCTGGGAGAACAAGGCGTACGTCGAGCGGCCGCGACTCGCGAAGGGCGACGGCCCGATCGGCGCGTTCCGGCGCTGGGCCGACCAGTTCTACGCCGGCTGTGACGACGCCGCGGCGCGGTCCGCGTCGCTTGACCGCGACGGCACGAAGCGGCCCGCCACGCCGTCGAGCACCGTCTGAAGGCCTATCTCGAAGCTGTCGTCCGTGTAACGCGTGTCGACGACCTCGGGGAGCGCCGCGAGCTCCGGCACCTCGGCCAGATCCGCTTGCGTCAGCGACGCGTCGATGGCGCGCGCATTGGCACGCGTGGCGGAGCGCAGCGCGTGCCCGAGCACGAAGTCATCGACGATCGCCAGCAACGCCCACATGTCGCTCGGCGACAGCTCCAGCTCCGCGACGGCGCGCGCCATCTGCTTCGCGTGGCTTGCCGTGTTCGGACCGGGACGCGGCCGCCGCACGAATGCCGCGAGCACCCACGGGTGCGCGACGAAGACTTCGTGCGAGCGCCGCGCGATCGCGGACAGCTCGCTGCGCCAGCCGCCGGTCGGCGGCGGGTCGACCAGCATCGACCCGAGCAGCTCGTTCGCCATCAGGTCGAGCAGCTCGTCCTTCGAGGCGATGTGCGTGTAGAGGCTCATCGGCCGCACGCCGAGCAGCGAAGCGACGCGCCGGATCGAGACGGCGTCGAGCCCATCCCGATCGGCGACGGCCATCGCGGCCTCGACGATCGCCTGCGCGCTGAGACCGGCACCGCGAGCCCCGCGGGCGGGACTCTCTGGTGGGGCGGCCTCGATCACACGGCCCCAGTCAAGACCAGTTGCGCGATTCG
>DATHEP010000509.1:0-5069 GCA_035318525.1 Conexibacter sp. | reverse complement strand
GGTCGAGCTCGCGGTGCTCGCGCGGGCTGCGGGTGAATGGCTCGAAGCCTGCCGCGTGGGCCGCTGCGACATGGTGGTCGTGCACGAGCGCGGAGGTCAGCGCGACCCACTCGTCGTGCTCGGGCGCCGACGGCTCGGGCGGGTCGCCGATCGCGGTGCGGACGTAGTCGGGCGCCTCGTGCGTCGCGCGGTCGACGGCGGCGACGATCGTGCGGTGCAGCCGTCTCGAGAGAATCCGGTCGACCGCTACGAGCTCGGCGGCCTTCTCGGTGTGGCTGCTCATCCAGGCATCGAGCGAATCGCGTGCGGGCAGCCGTGCGTCGGTGTGCAGCATCTGATCGCGCAAAGATTCCTCGGCGGCGATGCGGTCACGGATGACCGCTGCCGTCTCCAAGAACTGGGTGCGTTCACGGCGCTTCCGCCTGAAGGGGGCTTCGTCCTCCAGGCGGGCGGCGTCGCGTCGTGCCACGTTCGCGCGCTCCTCGAGCCTGGCGACGTCGCGCTCCAGGCTCAGCGCTTGGCGTGCTGTCGCCCGGTCCGGGGGCGCGAACGTCGCCTGGAGCACGCGGCGGTACGCCAGCAGCTGGTGGTGGTCGTTCCGTCCCAGGCGGTCTCGACGCTCGTCTGCGCGCTCGCCGATGCGCTCGGCGCGCCAGTCTCCGAGCGTCTCACGCCACCGCTCGAGCGGGTCGCGCCACGGCACGTAGATGCGCCTTGGTGGATCTGCCTCGGTCGGCTGGCGGGCTGCGCTACCCGGTGCTCCCAGGGCGTGCTCGGGCACCGCTGCCGCGGCCGCTGCCTGCCGGCCTGAGTACCGGGTCAGCCCCGGCAGCTCATCGGCCAGCGTGCGCCACGCGAGCTGCATGGCCTTGCGCTGCACCATCGGGTAGTGCAGTTTCGCGAGCGAGATCGGCCCCAGCGTCTCGGCGGCGCCCTTCGCGCCCAGCATGATGCTGTGCACGTGGAGCTCGACGGCGGGCGCCTCCGGCGATTTCCCAGGGAGCTCGACCGGGTGAACCGCCGCGACCGCCGCCACCCCCTCAGCGCGTGCGCGCTTGCTTTGTGTCCCCCCGCTGTCGCGCTCCCACGTCACCGACCTGCCGACGATCAGATGCACGATCGCCTGCTCGGCTGCTGCCAGCAACGCCCGCTCGATGTCTGTCCGCTGCTCTGGCCCGGATCGCCGCCAGGCCTCGACCACCAGCTCGGGCGCCGGGAACGTGAAGTCGATGTTGGACACCGCCTCCAGCTCGATGCCTCGGCGCTGCGCCCCACGCCCGGGCGCGTCGAGACCCCGATCAAGCCAGCGCCGCAAGCGGAGGCCGTGTCGCACGAGCTCGCCCGTCTGCACCTGACGGCCTTGCAGCGCGCGGACGAGTCGGATCGTGGTCACGTCCGTCCCGGACGACAGGCCGAGCGATGCGAGTGCTCCGGGCGATCCCAGCCACGACGCCCGCACGTGCGCCTCGCGAGCTGGACGGCCGGCGCGGGAAGGGCTGCGCTCTCCGGCGTCGCGCGAGCTCCGCGGGATTGCCGGCCGCAGGAGCGCTTGGGCCAGCTGCTCCGCTTGAGGGTCGGCTTGCGTGGAGACGACGAGCCTCTGGAACCGCACCACCGACGAGGCTACCGGCGCCCAGGCCGCGTCCTGTTCGCGTGCGCGAACGGCCCGATCGCCGATCGCAATCGGTGCCGGGTGGGCGATCGCGCTGGTCGCGCGGGACGCGTGAGCGGTCAGGCCTCGAGCACGACCGCAAGCCCCTGCCCGACGCCGATGCAGAGCGTCGCGACGCCCCAGCCGCCGCCGCGGCGGCGCAGCTCGTAGGCGCAGGTCGCGAGCACGCGCGCGCCGCTCGCACCGAGCGGGTGACCGAGCGCGATCGCGCCGCCGTTGACGTTCACGCGCTCCGGGTCGAGCTCGGGCCACTCGGCGAGGCAGGCGAGCGACTGCGCCGCGAACGCCTCGTTCAGCTCGAGCACCGCCACGTCGCCCCAGCCGATCCCCGCCTGCTGCAGCGCGCGCTCGACCGCCTGGACGGGGCCGATCCCGAACACGTCCGGGTCGACGCCGGAGACGCCGCGTCCGGCGATCCGCGCCAGCGGCTGGCGGCCGATCGTCTGCGCCGCCCGCTCGTCGCCGATCAGCACGGCGGCAGCCCCGTCGTTCAGCGCCGACGCGTTGCCGGCGGTCACGGTGCCGCCCTCGCGGCGGAATGCCGGCCGCAGTCTCGCCAACGTCTCGACCGACGTCTCCGGCCGCATGATCTCGTCTCGCGCCAGCTCCGCGCCCGGCACCGGCAGGACCCACCCGTCGTAGAAGCCGTCGTCCCACGCGGCCGCCGCCAGCCGGTGGCTGCGGGCGGCGAACGCGTCCTGTGCCTCGCGGGAGATCGCGTATCTGTCGGCCAGCCGCTCGGTCGACTCGCCGAGCGAGATCGTCCAGCGCTCGGGCATCCGCGGGTTCACGAGCCGCCAGCCGAGCGTCGTCGAGTGGAGCGTCTCGTCGCCGCGCGGGAACCCGCGCTCCGGCTTCGTCAGCACCCACGGCGCGCGGCTCATCGACTCGACGCCGCCGGTGAGCACGAGCGACGCGTCGCCTGTCTCCACCGCCCGGCTCGCCCCGATCGCCGCCTCCAGCGAGGACGCGCAGAGGCGGTTCACCGTCACTCCAGGGATCGACGTCGGCAGGTCCGCCAGCAGCACTGCCATGCGCGCGACATTGCGGTTCTCCTCGCCGGCGCCGTTCGCGTTGCCGAAGACGACGTCCTCGATCGCCGTGGGGTCGAGCCCGGGCGACCGCTCGACGATCGTCCGCACGACGTGCGCCGCCAGATCGTCAGGCCGCTCGCCCGCGAGCGCGCCGCCGTAGCGGCCGAAGGGAGTGCGGACGGCGTCGAGCACGTAGGCGTCAGGCACGCCGGGGAAGCTAGCGCCGCCGCTAGGCTGGAGGCGGAGGTTCATCCCATGGCCCCGGAGACACGCTACGCCCGCGCCGGCGATGTCCACATCGCCTACCAGGTCGTCGGGGACGGCCCGATCGACCTCGTCTACGTACCGCCGCAACTGCAGCAGGTCGAGCACCTGTGGGCTGAGCCGCGCGTCGCGGCGTTCTTCGAGCGGCTCGCGCGCTTCTCGCGGCTGATCCTGTTCGACCGCCGCGGCACCGGCCTGTCCGATCCGATCGCCGCGCGCACGACGATCGAGGACCAGATGGAGGACCTCGACGCCGTGCTCGACGCGATCGGCTCCGAGCGGCCGGTGTTGTTCGCGCAGGCGGAGGGGGCGCCGATGGCGATCCTCTATGCGGCCACGCACCCGGAGCGCACGCGCGCGCTCGTGCTCTACGCCGGCATGGCGCGGATGACGGCGGCGCCAGGGTACGAATGGCCGGGCACGCCACCCGAGCGCGAGGCGCGCATCGCCGAGATCTTCGCCCAGTGGGGCGAGGGCGGTCGTGCCGCGCTGATCGCGCCGAGCCTGGCCGGCGACGTCGCGTTGAGACGCTGGTTCGGGAAGCTCGAGCGGCTGTCCGCGAGCCCGGGGGCGCTGCGACTGCTGTTCGACATCGCCGGCGCGACCGACGTGCGCGACGTGCTGCCTTCGATCCAGGCGCCGACGCTGCTGCTGCACCGCCGCGACGACCTCCTGATCGACGTGCGCCACTCGCGCTACATGGCGGAGCACATCCCCGGCGCGCGCTACGTGGAGCTGGACGGGGAGGACAACCTCGTCGTCGTCGGCGACAGCGAGCGGATCCTCGCCGAGATCGAGCGCTTCCTCACCGGCACGCACACGCCGCCGGAGCCCGAGCGCGTGCTCGCGACCGTCATGTTCACCGACATCGTCGGCTCGACCGAGACGGCCGCACGGCTGGGCGACCACGCCTGGCGCGAGCTGCTGGCGCGCCACGACGAGCTCAGCCACGCCCAGCTCGCGCGCCATCGCGGCCGCGCGGTCAAGTCGCTCGGCGACGGGATCCTCGCGACCTTCGACGGGCCGGCGCGCGCGATCCGCTGCGCGCTCGAGCTGCGCGACGCGGTGCGCGAGCTGGGCGTCGAGTTGCGCGCCGGGCTCCACACCGGCGAGTGCGAGGCGATCGGCGAGGACGTCGGCGGGCTCGCGGTCCACATCGGGGCGCGCGTGGGTGCGCTGGCGGCGCCGCGCGAGGTGCTCGTCTCGAACACCGTCAAGGACCTCGTCGTCGGCTCGGGCATCGGCTTCGCCGACCGCGGCGAGCACGCGTTGCGGGGCGTGCCCGGAACGTGGCGCCTGTGGGCGGCGCAGGAGCCGCAGTAGTCAAGTCGTATTGATCGGAAGTCGATACTTCCCGCGCGACCTGGCACGGCCGCGCTATCCCGATGCACGAGACTGGAGCACGAGCACGATGAAGGGTGGACGCATTAGGCGAGGCTGGGAGCTCGCCAAGCAGAGCTGGGCGATCCTGCGCGCAGACCGCGCGCTCGCGCTGTTCCCGATCGTCTCGGGGATCGCGATCTTCTTCGCGGCGGTGCTGATCATCGGGCCGGGCGTTGCGCTGTTCGCGACCGAGACGAGCAAGCCGGCCGGCGTCGTGCTGTGGGTGATCGGCGGCTATGTGCTGACGTTCATCGGCATCTACTGCAACACGGCGCTCGCCGCTGCCGCCTCGAAGGCGCTCGACGGCCAGCAGGCGACGCTCGGGGACGGCTTCGCCGCCGTGCGCGACAAGCGCGGCGTGATCGCCCAGTGGGCGCTCGTGCAGCTGACGGTCGGCATCCTGCTCCAGGTGATCCAGGGGCTGTTGGCGGAGAGCGCGCTCGGCCGCGTCGTCGCGACGATCTTCGCCTCGCTCGCGAGCGCCGCGTGGGCGATCGCGACGTTCTTCGTGCTGCCGATCCTCGCGCTCGAGGGGGTCGGGCCGAAGGACGCGATCAAGCGCTCCGCGCACGTGATCCGCGAGCGCTGGGGCGAGGGCCTCGTCGGCGGCGGCTCGATCGGCGGGCTCGTGGTCCTGTTCGGCGTGCTGCCGGCGATCGGGCTGGGCGTGCTCGGCGCCGTCGCGCTCGGCAGCACGACGGGCGGCGGCGTGGCGC
>DATHEP010000508.1:0-4243 GCA_035318525.1 Conexibacter sp. | reverse complement strand
GAGGCGATCCTGCTCACGCACACGCACTTCGACCACATCGGCGCGGTGGCGCCGGTGGCGAGGGCGACCGGCGCGCCGGTGTGGTGTCCCGAGATCGAGCGGGGAGTGCTCGCCGACATCGACAGATACGTGCCGTGGCCCGGCTTCGGCCCGTTCGAGAACTATGAGGCCGACCACCTCGTCAGCGGCGGCGAGACGCTGGAGCTGGCGGGCATGAGATTCGACGTCGTCTTCACGCCCGGCCACAGCCCCGGCCACGTGACCTACGCGGTGGACGGTGCGCTGTTCTCCGGCGACGTCCTCTTCCAGGGCTCGATCGGGCGCACCGACCTGCCGTTCGGCGACCACGCGCGCCTGCTGCAGTCGATCGGCGAGCTGCTTGACGCCTACCCGGACGAGACGGTCGTCCACCCGGGCCACATGGGGCTCACGACGCTCGGTGCCGAGCGCGCGAGCAACCCATTCCTCCAGGCGCTCGCCCGGTAGCCTGCGGCACCCGTGAGCAGCGCCAAGCTCCAGGCCCCACGCGGCACGTACGACGTGCTGCCCGACGACGCGACCCGCCGCGAGCTGGTCGAGGACGTCGCGCGCCGCATCCTCGGCGCGGCTGGCTATCGCCGCATCGAGACGCCGGCGTTCGAGGCGACCGAGCTGTTCGCACGCGGCGTCGGCTCCTCGACCGACATCGTGCAGAAGGAGATGTACACATTCGACGACGGCGGGGGGCGGTCGATCACGCTGCGCCCGGAGGGCACCGCGCCGGTCGCGCGCGCGTACCTCCAGCACGGAATGCAGAAGCTGCCGCAGCCGGTGAAGCTCTGGTACCTGTCGTCGTTCTTCCGCTACGAGCGCGCACAGGCCGGCCGCTACCGCCAGTTCTGGCAAGTCGGCACGGAGGCGATCGGCTCCGACGACCCGGCCGTCGACGCGGAGTCGATCCTGCTGCTCGCCGAGCTGCTCGACACGCTCGGCGTGCGCGACGTGCGCCTGCGGATCGGCTCGCTCGGCACGCCCGAGACGCGCGCCGCCTACCGCGAGGAGCTGCAGGGTTACCTGCGCGCGCACGAGGAGCGACTGTCGGAGGAGGTGCGCTCGCGCATCGACGCCAACCCGCTGCGCGCGTTCGACGCCGACCACTCCGGGACGCGCGAGGTCATGTCGCAAGCGCCGCTGCTGCTCGACCGGTTGTCCGGCGAGGACGCCGAGCACTTCGCCACCGTGCGCGAGCTGCTCGACGGCGCCGACCTGGCCTACGAGGTCGACCCCACGCTCGTGCGCGGGCTCGACTACTACACGCGCACCGTCTTCGAGTTCACGAGCGACGCGCTCGGCGCGCAGAGCGGCGTCGGCGGCGGTGGCCGCTACGACGGACTGGTCGAGCAGCTCGGCGGGCCGGCCACGCCGGGCGTCGGCTGGGCGGCCGGGATCGAGCGGATGCTGCTCGCGCACGGCGAGCAGGCGGTCGCGCCCCCGATCGTGGACCTGTTCGTCGCGTACGCGGACCCGCAGGCGCGCGCGACCGGCTTCCAGATCGCGTACAGAGCGCGCCGCGCCGGGCTGCACGCGCAGCTCGAGCTCGCCGGTCGCTCGCTGAAGGGTCAGCTCAAGCAGGCAGATCGGATCGGGGCGCGCTTCGTCGCGGTCATCGACGAGGAGGGCGTGACGGTGAAGGATCGAGAGTCCGGCGAGCAGGACGAGGTCGAAGCCGCCAGCGTGATCGCGCACGTGCTGCGCGGGAGGAAGCTGTCGTGAGGATCCCGCCGCGCGCGAACGAGTACCGCGACGCCTGGGCCGGCTCGCTGACCGCCGAGCGCGCCGAGACGCCCGCGCGCGTCGCCGGGTGGGTCCACCGCCGCCGCGACCACGGCGGCCTGATCTTCATCGACCTGCGCGACCGCTCCGGGATCGTGCAGCTCGTCTTCCACCCCGACCGCGCGCCGGAGGCCCACAGAGCCGCGCATGCGCTGCGCGCTGAGCACGTGCTGAGCGCGGCCGGGACGGTCGTGCGGCGCGATTCCGCGAACGTCAACCCGAACCTCCCGACGGGCGAGATCGAGCTGACGGTCGAGTCGCTGGAGCTGCTCGCCGAGGCCGAGACGCCGCCCTTCCCGATCGACGAGGACGGCCACGTCGATGAGCTGCTGCGGATACGCCACCGCGCGCTCGACCTGCGCCGGCGGCCGATGCAGAAGGCGATCGCGCTGCGCCACCTGGTCGTCGCGACGATCCGCCGCGTGCTCGACGAACGCGACTTCCTCGAGGTCGAGACACCGATCCTGACTCGGTCGACGCCGGAGGGCGCGCGCGACTACCTCGTGCCGGCGCGGATCGAGCCGGGGTCGTTCTTCGCGCTGCCGCAATCGCCGCAGCTGTTCAAGCAGCTGCTGATGATCGGCGGCTTCGAGCGCTACTACCAGATCGCCCGCTGCTTCCGCGACGAGGACACGCGCGCGGACCGCCAGCCGGAGTTCACGCAGCTCGACCTGGAGATGGGGTTCGTCGTCGAGGACGACGTGATCGAGCTGATGGAGGCCGTCATGAGCGCCGTCTTCGCGGCCGGCGGCCTGGACGTCGCGCCGCCGCCGTGGCGGCGGATGGGCCACGACGAGGCGGTCCTGCGCTACGGCGTCGACCGGCCGGACGTGCGCTTCGGCTTGGAGATCGAGGAGCTGGGGGAGGCGCTCGCGGGAACCGAGTTCAAGGTCTTCGCGGGGGCGCTGTCGTCCGGCGGCGTCGTGCGCGGCCTGAACGCGGGCGCGCGCGAGCTGCCGCGCAGAGACCTCGACGAGCTGACCGAACTGGCGAGACAGTTCGGCGCCGGCGGGCTCGTGTGGGCGTTCGTGCAGGAGGACGGCACGTGGCGCTCGCCGATCGCGAAGTTCCTGTCGGCGGCCGAGGTCGCCGCCGTGACGGAGCGGCTCGGCGGGTCGCCCGGCGACCTGCTGCTGATCGTCGCCGACACGGCGAAGGTGGCGGCGGCTGCCCTGGGCGCGCTGCGCGGCGAGCTGGCCGAGCGCTTCGACCTGGTCCCCGAAGGTGCGCACGAGATCCTCTGGATCGTCGACTTCCCGATGTTCGGCTTCAACGAGGACGAGCAGCGCTGGGATGCCCTGCACCACCCGTTCACCGCGCCCGAAGGCGACCTGGACGGGGACCCGGGCGCGCTGCGCTCGCGCGCCTACGACCTCGTGCTCGACGGCAGCGAGATCGGCGGCGGCTCGATCCGCAACAGCCGCGCGGACGTGCAGCAGAAGGTCCTGGAGCTGAGCGGCATGAGCCCGGAGGAGGCGCGCTCGCGCTTCGGCTTCCTGCTCGACGCACTCGAGTACGGCGCCCCGCCGATGGGCGGGATCGCGATGGGGATCGACCGCATCGTGGCGCTCGTCGGCGGTCAGGAGACGATCCGCGACGTGATCGCCTTCCCGAAGACGGCGTCCGGCTACGACCCGCTGACCGGCGCGCCGGCACCGGTCGACGGCCGCCAGCTCCGCGAGCTGGGGCTGCAGGTCCCGGCGCGGCCGAGATGACGCGTCGCTAACGCGCCGCGGCGGATCTGCCGAATACGAGGGGGATGGACCAGGTCTCCCGCCCGATGCAGATCGCGCTCGTCGCGACGGCGCTGTTCGCCATGGTGTGGTTCGTCGCGCTGCGGCCGAAGCCGTCCGATGGCGGCGGCGCACCGGCGCCTACGCCCGCGGCGCAGTCGCAGGACGCGCCCGCCGCTCCCGGCACCGATGGGCTGACGGGCGCCGTCGACCAGGCCGAGAGAGCGGTCGCCACCGCCAACGGCGATGCCGCGCCGGCGCCTGCGCCGGCCAGAGCACCGCAGACCGCGGCCCGCGCCGCCGGGGCCGGAAGGGCGCCGCGACCGGCGTCCCGCGCGATCGAGGGCGGCGGCCTCGTTGGCGCCGCGCTGCGTCAGCGCAAGGCGGTCGCGATCGCGTTCGTCGACCCGAGAACTGCGGACGCGCGCGCCGTGCGCGAAGAGATGGAGGCGGTCTCGCGCTTTGGCGGTCGCGCAGTCGCGCTTGCCGTCCCGATCTCACAACTGTCGCGCTACGAGTTCATCACCCGCGAGGTCGAGGTCACGGTCGCTCCGACCGTCGTGATCGTCTCGCCGAAGCGCACGGCGACCACGATCGTCGGCTTCGCCGACCGCGGTGAGATCGAGCAGGGGCTGGCGGACGCGCTGTCGGCGCGCGGCGGACGGCGCTGAGCGCCGCCCGCTGGCGCGAGGTCAGCC
>DATHEP010000507.1:0-2347 GCA_035318525.1 Conexibacter sp. | reverse complement strand
CGTCCGCCCGACGCATGGCCTCCCGCATTTCGCGAACGCGGCCCACCTACATCGCCCCCAGCGTGGCCTGGTGGCCGAGGCCTCGGTCGCGGGCGGCGCGGATGGCGTCGCTGGCGGGCACGTGGGGCTCGCCGTCGAGCTCCTGGATCACGTGGGCGTAGGTCGACCACGTCATCTGCGGACTGTGGCCGAGCTGCTCCGCGACGTAGGTGACGGGCTTGCCCTCGTGGATCAGCAGCGAGGCGAAGGCGTGGCGGAGGTCGTACGGCTTGCGAAGCTCGAGTCCCGCGGCCGCGGCCGCGGGACGGAAGATCCGCTTGCGCCAGTTGCGGTAATCGTGGTCCGCCCACTCGCCGCCGGCGTCGTCGACGGGGAACACGAGGTCGCCCGGGCCCGCGCCGCCCTGTGCGAGCCGCCACTCGAGGAGGTCCTGGCGCAGCGGGCCCAGCAGGCGCACCGTGCGGAAGTCCTGCCCCGTCTTCGTGGGGTGGTAGATCAGTGTGCGCTCACGGATGTCCTGCCAGCGAAGGCTGAGCAGCTCGCCCGGGCGCGGGCCCGAGTACGCGAGCGCGGCGACCATCGTCGCGTCCATGCGGCGGCCCTGGCCGAGGAGCTCGCCGCGTAGCTGCTCGACGCGCGCCGGCGCGAGCACGACGATCGGCGTCTGCCGCGGCGCGCGCGGCTTGCGCACGCCGACGACCGGGTTATGGGCAATCCGTCCCCACTCGACGGCGCGCTGCAGCATCCCCTGGAGGAGGGAGAGGCCCTTCCGGATGGTCGGCGCCCCTACCTTGTCGCGCTCGAGCGCGGCGCGCAGAGTGGCCACGACCTCAGGCGAGATCTCGCGCAGCGTCAGGCTGCCGATCCGAGGGAGCAGGTGCTTATTCCAGATGCCGGCGTAGACCTCGAGCGTCTTCGCCGCGAGGTTCGGGCCCGCATGCACCTGCCACCAGTACTCGGCGAAGTCGGCAAGCGTCTCGCGGCCCTGGTCGAGGACGGCGAGCTCGCCCGTCCGCTTCAGCAGCTTCACCCTCGACTCGAAGCCCTCGACATCCTTGAGCTTCGTCTTGCGCGGAAACGAAAGGCTGCGCTCCACGCCCGCCGCGTCGTACCAGCGCACGCGATAGACGGTGTACGCCTTCCCGTCGCGGCCGCGTCGGCTGCGCTTCTCGATCACCGGGTCTTCCCCATCCCCTCGTGAACGGTGAGCGTACCCCGCCGCCGCGACCGCCGTGAAGCAGCCGCGGCGACAGCCCCCGGAGAAGACGCCGACCTCGCAGCGCGGCGCTCGGCGTGGAGCCGTGCGCGATCGCGCATCCAGTCCTGGAACCACTCCTCGAGGATCCTCAACGCGCCCGCCTCGCCGAGCGGCGCGGCCTGCAGGTCGCCGGCGTCGATCGCGCGGTGGACGGTCTTCTTCGAGACCTTGGCTCGAGCGGCGACCTCGTCGACCGTCCAGACGTCGTCGCTCACGCTCACGCCGGTGTCCCTCGGTAGCCGGCCAGCGCGTAGATCGTGAGGCAGCGGGCGTAAGCCAACTGGCCGGCCATCCTCTTGAGCAGCTCGAGCGCGGGGCCGTCCTCGGGCAGCGCGTCGGAGAGGTCCTCGAGCTCACGAGAGCCAGCCAGCTCGGCGAGCGTGAGGAGCGAAATGTCATGCCAGTGGAGCAGCGCCTTCGCCGGTCCCGAACGTGGGAACCGCTCCAGGACCTGACACGCGCGGCACGCCTCGTCGTCGGGCCCGCCGATCGGGCCGAGCGCGAGCTCTGACCGTGCGTCATCCGGGAGGAACCCGAGGAAGCGCGCGACGTCGGCGCCGGTCACAGCTGCAGCTCCAGCTGCTCAGGCGGCGCCGCCAGGGGATGGTGCGCGCCCCAGTACTCGAGCGCGTCGTCGCTCGCGGCGCCGTACTGGAGGCTCGCGGCGCCGTGGCGGCGGAACGCCTTCCAGATGTCCGCGCGGATCCGCTGCGGCAACATCCACCAGCACCGACTACACGCGAAGTTGATCGGCGACTTCCGGCTACGGCAGCGTGGGCACCGGCTTGCACCCATCTATGCCACGGGTTCCCTCGCCGCGGCGGCGGCGGGCATCTGCTTCCACTGCCGGCCGTCGAGCTCGGGCAGCGGGATCTTCCGGCCTTTCGGCGTGGCGAACTGCTTGAGGAAGAACGCCGCGCCGGAGGCCTCCGCTGCATCACGGAGATCTCGGACCCAGTCGGGGTCCATCCGCCGCGCGCCGTGGCCAGACTCGGCTCCGGCGATCAGCCAGTCGATGCCGGTGAGGTCGAGCTGCGGGCCGTCGAAACGGGGATAGTCCTTCCAGAACTGGCGGTGCTCGACGGCTTG
>DATHEP010000506.1:0-7580 GCA_035318525.1 Conexibacter sp. | reverse complement strand
CGGCGACCGCGTCGGCATCATCGACAAGATCGAGGCGGTGCGCCGCGACGACGGCAGAGTCAGCGCGAGACTTCACGTGAAGCTGCAGACGGACGTCAAGCCGCTGCCGCTCGACTCGACGATCATGGTGCGCCCGCGCTCGGCGCTCGGGATCAAGTACATCGAGGTGACGCGCGGCAGATCGTCGAGAGGCTTCGACGAGGGCGCGACCGTGCCGCTGAGCGCCGCAACGCCGAGACCGGTCGAGTTCGACGAGTTCTTCAACATGTTCGACGAGCCGACGCGCGCGGCCAACCAGGTCAACCTGCGCGAGTTCGGCGACGCGCTCGCCGGCCGCGGCAGCTCGATCAACCGGGCGATCGTCGCGCTCGACCCGCTCACGAGAAACGCGATCCCCGTGCTGAAGACGCTGGCCGACCCGTCGACCGGCTTCGGCAGACTGTTCGTAGCGCTCGAGCAGACGGCCTCCGCGGTCGCGCCGGTCGCCGAGCAGCAGGGGACGCTGTTCCGCAACCTCGCGACGACGTTCGACGCGTTCGCTGCGATCTCGATCCCCTACCTGCAGGACACGATCGTGGGCGGCCCGCCGGCCATGAGGACGGCGATCCGCCTGTTCCCGCGGCAGCGGCAGCTGCTCGCGAACGCGACCGGCTTCTTCCGCGACCTGCAGCCGGGCGCCGCGGCCCTGCGCACCGCTGCGCCGCCGCTCGCCGAGGCGTTCCTCGTCGGCACGACGACGGTGCGTCGCGCCGCCGCGCTCAACGACGAGCTGGCGTTGACGCTCAGATCCCTCGAGGCGTTCGCCGACGACCCGCAGGTACCGCTCGGTATCCATGGCCTGCGCAACACGGTCGAGGAGCTTGTCCCCACGGTCGACCATCTCGCGGGCGCGCAGATCAACTGCAGCTACCTCTCGCTGCTGCTGAACAACGCGGCGAGCATCGAGAGCGACGGCAGCGACGAGGGGACGTGGGTGCGGATCGCCCCGCTCTCGCTCCCGATCGGCCCCAACAGCGAGATCGGGCCCGCATCCGCGCCGGCGAACGGCGACGTGACGGCGGGCGCGGACCTCGACGCAAATCACCTGCACTCGAACCCGTACCCGCTCGTCGGTGCGAAGGGCCAGGGCGCTGTGTGCATGGCCGGCAACGAGATCTACATGCCCCTCGACGAGCTCGTGATCGGCAACCCGCCCGGGCAGGCCCCGAGAGGGACGGCGGACGTCCCCGCGAGACTCAACTCCATTCTCGACGGATGACCATCACCCGATGACCAAACGCGGCGGACCAAGCGACCATCACCCGCACATGACGCGCTTCCGCGTCGGGCTGCTCGCGATCGTGCTGATCTCGATCGGCGTGTACTTCGGCTTCACGAAGGACATCCCGTTCACGCAGGGCTACCGCCTGCACGCGGTGTTCGAGTCCTCGAACAACCTGCGGCCCGGGTCGGCGGTGCGGATCGCCGGCGTGAACGTCGGCAAGGTCGCGAGCGTCGAGCGCTACGGCGAGACGAGCCTGACCGAGGTCACGATGGAGATCGGCGAGGAGGGGCTGCCGATCCGCGAGGACGCGACGCTCAAGATCCGCCCGCGCATCTTCCTCGAGGGCAACTTCTTCGTCGACCTCAGACCCGGCTCGCCGGGCTCGCCGGAGGTCGACGACGGCGGCACGATCGGCCCGTCGCAGACGGCGACGCCCGTCCAGCTCGACGAGCTGTTCACCGCGCTGCAGGCGGACACGCGCGCCGACCTGCAGACCGTGCTGCAGTCGTTCGGCGCCTCGCTGATGTCGAAGCCGACGGCCGCGCAGGATGAGACGCTCGACCCGCTGGTCCAGGGCAAGCGCGGCGCCGAGGGCCTCAACCTCTCCTACAACTGGTCGGCCGACGCGCTGAAGGGCTCCGCGCTCGTCAGCAGCGCACTGCTCGGCACGCAGCCGCACGACCTCTCCCGGATGTTCAGAGCGATCGCCGACCTGACGACGCGGCTGCGCACGAGAGAGCGCGCGCTGCAGGAGCTGATCGTCAACTTCAACACGACCACGGGCGCGTTCGCGTCGCAGAGCGGCGCGCTGCAGGCGGCGGTCGGCCTGCTCGGCCCGACGCTGACGACGGCCAACGCCGCCTTCGAGAGCCTCGACGCGTCGTTCCCGCCGACGCGCGCGTTCGCGCGAGCGATCCTGCCGGGCGTGCGCGAGACGCCGGCGACGGTACAGGCGGCGTTCCCGTGGATCCGCCAGACGCGCGCGCTGCTCGGTCCCGACGAGCTGGGCGGCCTGCTCGCGCAGTTGCAGCCGGCGACGGCGGACCTCGCGCGGCTGGAGGGCGAGTCGCTCGTCTTCCTGCCGCAGCTCGACCTCGCCAACCGCTGCTTCTCGAACACGATCATCCCCGCCGGCAACCTCGGCATCGAGGACGGCGCTCACACGACGCGCCGTCCCGACGGCTCGATCGTCGAGAACTACAAGGAGTTCTGGTACACGATGGTCGGCCTCGCCGGCGAGGGTGCGAACTTCGACGGCAACGGCAGCTACATCCGTGCCGGCGTCGCCGGCGGAGCGCAGTCGATCGAGGTCGGGCGCTCGAGAGCGCGCGGCAGCACCGTCGTCGGGAACGCGAACTTCGTCCCGCTCGGAGCGAGCCCGCTCTACCCGAGAAGACAGCCGCCCTACAGACTCGAGCAGCCCTGCCACCGGCAGCAGTTGCCCGACGTCAACGGCCCGCAGGCCGGCCCGGCGTCGGCGCCGCGGCACGTGACGTCGCCGACGCCGCCCCCGCTGCCTAACCCGGCCGCGCCGACCACGTCGACCACGGCCCCGACCGCGGAGGCGACCCCGTGAGGACCGCCATCCGCAAGCACATGCGCGACTTCATCGCGATCCTCCTGCTCGTCCTGGTCGCAGGCTTCACGGCCTTCTACGTGCTCGTGAACCAGCGCACGAAGCTGCCGGAGTGGGTGCCGCTCGCCGGCAAGAACGTGTTCGTCCTGAGAGGCGAGTTCTCGACCGCGCAGGCGATCACGCCAGGTCAGGGGCAGACCGTGAACATCGCCGGCGTGCAGGTCGGCGAGATCTCGAAGGTCGAGCTGGTCGACGGGCGCGCGATCGTGACGATGGAGCTTGAGCGCAAGTACGACGACCGCGTCCACCCGGACGCGACGATGCTGCTGCGCCCCAAGACCGGCCTCAAGGACATGATCGTCGAGCTCGACCCGGGCACCGGCGCCGGCGGGCCGCCGGTCGACGACGGCTACATGGTGCCGATCGCGAACACGCTGCCGGACGTCAACCTCGACGAGTTCCTCTCGGTGCTCGACCGCGACACGCGCACCTACCTGCAGCTGCTGTTGAACGGCGCGGCGACCGGCCTCGAGGGTCAGGGCGGGACGCTCGCGCAGGTCTGGCGCCGCTTCGCCCCGACCGCGCGCGACGGGGCGAAGTTCACTGAGCTGCTGAGAGAGCGGCGCCTCAACATCCGCCGCTCGATCCACAACTTCGGCGTCTTCACGCAGGCGCTCGCGGCGCGCGACGACCAGTTGGCGCGCTTCGTCGACGACTCGAACGAGGTCTTCCGGCACTTCGCGAACCAGGACGCGAACCTGCAGCGCACGATCCAGTTGCTGCCCGGCGCCCTGCGCGACACGAACGCGGCGCTCGCGCAGGCGAAGGTGTTCGCCGACGAGTCGGGCCCCGCGCTCAGAGCGCTGCTGCCCGGGGCACGCGCGCTCGGGCCGTCGCTCGTCGCCACGCGCCCGTTCCTGCGTGAGACGACGCCGATCATCGAGAACCAGCTGCGGCCGTTCACGAGAATCGCGACGCCGGTCGTGAGAACGCTGCGGCCGGCCGCCGCGAAGTTCGCCAACGCGACGCCGGACTTGACGACCTCGTTCGAGGTGCTGAACGCGTTCCTCAACGGGCTCGCCTACAACCCGTCCGGCGGCGCCGAGGGCTACCTCTTCTACCTCGCGTGGCTCAACCACGTCACGAACTCGATCTTCTCGGCGCAGGACGCCGAGGGCGCGATCCGGCGCGGGATGCTCGTGATCAACTGCGGCGCGCTTCCGGGACTCAACGGCGTGAAGGCGCCGAGAACGGCGCAGCCGTCACAGATCGGCACGCGGCTGCTCGCGCAGCTCGTGAACCTTCCGTCGACTTGTCCGAGAGAGCTCGTCGGAGGCGGCTGAAATGCAGAAGCAAGCACCTACCCTCGGACGCATCCTCGTCATGGCGGGCTTCGCGCTCTCCTGCTTCGGCCTGCTGCTGTACCTGTGGGTCGCGTTCGGCGGCGGCTTCCCGCTCAAGCCGGAGGGCTACCGCTTCCACGTCCGCTTCGGCGAGGCGACGCAGCTCGCCCAGCAGGCGGACGTGCGCATCTCCGGCGTGCCCGTCGGCAAGGTCGTCAAGCTCGAGCTGGGCCCGGGTGAGACGACCGACGCGACGATCCAGCTCGACGAGCGCTACGCGCCGATCCCGAGAGACGCGAGAGCGATCCTGCGCTCGAAGACGCTGCTCGGCGAGACCTACGTCGAGCTGACGCCCGGCGACGTGGGCGGCGGCGCGCTGCCGGAGGGCGGCCTGCTGCCCGAGTCGCAGGTCAAGGACACGGTCGAGCTGGACGAGATCTTCCGCTCGCTCGACCCGCGCACGCAGCAGTCGTTCCAGGTCTGGATGCAGTCGCTCGCGCAGGGCATCGACGGGCGCGGCGCGGACCTCAACAACGCCTTCGGCAACCTCGCGCCGTTCGCGGAGGACACGAACGAGCTGCTGGAGATCCTCAACAGACAGCAGCCCGCTCTGGAGCTGCTCGTGCGCAACACGGGCGTCGTGTTCGACGCGCTGAGCCGCCGCGGCGACCAGCTCACGAACCTGATCCGCAACTCGAACACGGTCTTCGGCACCGTCGCCGCCCGCAACACCGAGCTGCAGGAGACGTTCCGTGCCTTCCCGACGTTCGAGCGCGAGTCGAGCGTCACGCTCGAGCGGCTCGACCGCTTCGCGCGCAAGGCCGACCCGATCCTCACGCAGCTGCGCCCGTTCGCACGCGAGCTGAGCCCGACGCTTGAGGCGGCCGAGCAGTTCGCGCCGCCGTTCCGCAACTTCCTCGTCGACCTCGGACCGCTGATCACGTATGCGAGAGACGGCCTGCCGGCCTTCCGGCGCCTGCTGACCGACCTGCGGCCGGCGCTCGGGCAGCTCGACCCGTTCACGCGCAGCCTCAACCCGTTCCTCGGCTACGTCAACGACTACCTGCCTGAGCTCGACGCGTTCGTCGGCAACATCGTCGCCTCGACGCAGGCGACCGAGCTGGAGGGGCCCGGACAGAAGCCGTACCACTACCTGCGTACGGCGAGCATCTTCAGTCCCGAGAGCCTCTCGCTCTACCCGCGCCGCATCGCCTCCAACCGGCCCAACCCCTACCGCTTCCCGAACCAGCTGCGCGAGCTGAGCGGTGGCCTGCCCGTGTTCGAGAACCGCCAGTGCGCGAACGGCCTGCGGCCGGTGCCCAACTTCCCGCCGAACTTCGCCGAGATCGTCGGCGGCGTCTCGCCGGACTCGGCTGACCTGATCATGCAGCTCGCGTTCCGCGGCGACCCGCTGAACGTGCCGGCGCCCGCCTGCCGCGCGCAGGGCCCGACGCCGGGCTACGGGACCGACTTCCCGCACGTCCTGGCACAGCCGCCGGGCGCGAACGACAGATAGCGCCATGCGCGTCCAGGCCGGCCTCGAGCGCATCGCGCGGGCCGCCGCGGCCCGGCCGATCGGTGTGCTGCTGGCGGTCGCCGCGCTCGCGCTGGGCGGTGGCCTGCTCGCGCTGACGCTCGAGCCGAGCACGGGTGCCGACACGCTCGCGAGCCGCTCCTCCGACGCCTACCGCGCGACCGACGACCTGCATCGCCGCTTCGGCGACGACGCCGTCGTGATCCTGGTCGACGAGCGCGTCGCGGACCTCGTGCTGACGGCGGACCTCGGCCGCACGATCCGCCTCGAGGGGTGCCTCGGCGGCAACGTGCCGAGCGGCGCGAGACCGTATGGCGGCGCGGACAGTCCGTGCGCGGCGCTGGCTCGCATGAGACCGGTGCGGATCGTCTACGGCCCGGGCACCTTCCTCAACGAGTCGGTGCGCGCGGTGCAGGACGCGGTGCAGGCCCAGTTGCGCTCGGGGATGACGGTGGCCGAGCTGCAGCGGCTCGCGCTCGCCGCCGGCATCCAGGGCATCCCGCAGATCGACTCGAAGCCGTTCATCTCGCAGATCGTCTTCGACCCGGAGCGCGGCGCCGACGTGCCGAAGGCGCGCTTCGCGTCGCTCTTCCCGAGCCGCGACGCGGCGCTGATCCAGGTGCGCCTGCGGCCGGGCCTCAGCAGCGCCGAGCGCTCCCGGGCGATCGACTTGATCCGCGCCGCCGTGCGGATGCCGATGTTCGCCTCCGAGCACGGCGGCACGTACACGGTCAGCGGCGTGCCGGTGGTGACCGACGCGCTCGCCGACAGCGTCACGGGCGGGATCGCCGCCTTGCTCGTCGGCGCCGTCGTCGCGATGGCGCTCGCGCTGCTGCTGCTGTTCCGCGCGCGCCCGCGGCTGCTGCCGCTCGCGATCGCGCTCGCCGCCGCGGCGCTCACGTTCGGCGCGATGGCGTTGGCCGACGTCGGCCTGACGATGGCGTCGCTGGCCGTGCTGCCGGTGCTGATCGGGCTCGCGGTCGACTACGCGATCCAGTTCCAGTCGCGCGTGGAGGAGCAGCGCGCGGCCGGCATCGACGGCGCCGAGGCGGTCGTGTGCGCGACGCGCGCCGGCGTGCCGACGATCGCCGCCGCCGCGCTCGCGACGGCGGTCGGCTTCCTCGTGCTGCTGCTGAGCCCGATCCCGATGGTGCGCGGCTTCGGCGTCCTGCTCGTGCTCGGGATCGCGCTCGCGTTCGTCGTCGCGCTGACCGCCGGATCGGCCGCGCTGGCGCTCAAGCTGAGAACGCCGATCGGGCGGGTGGCGCGGGTGAGGACGATTCCGCGACTCGCTCGCGGAATCGCCTCGACCCGTGACAGGACCCGCCCGCCAGCCGCGCTCGGGCGTGCGGCGGCGGGCGCCCGCGGCATCCTGCGAGACGGCGTCCGCGCCACGCTCGCGATCTCGATCCGGCGGCCGGGCCGCGTGCTCGCCGTTGCGCTCGCACTGGCGGTGGCAGGGTGGGTCGCCGACACGCAGACGCGCGTCGTCTCGGACGTGCGCGAGCTCGTGCCGGCGGACATGCCGGCCCTGCGCGAGCTCGACGCGCTCCAGGACGCGACCGCCTCCTCCGGTGAGATCGACGTGCTGGTGGAGGGCGAGGACGTCGCCCGCCCGGCCGTCGTGCGCTGGATGGCCGACTACCAGGAACGCGTGCTGGAGCGCTTCGGCTACGACGAGTCGCGCGGCTGCCGCAGCGCGACGCTGTGCCCCGCCTTCTCGCTGCCGGACCTGCTGCAGGGCTCGGACGCGCGCAGTCAGGAGGCGGTGGACGCGCTGCTGCAGGCTGTCCCGCCGTACTTCGCCGCCGGCGTCCTGACGCCGAGACGTGACGCCGCGACGCTCGCCTTCGGCATCCGCCT
>DATHEP010000505.1:0-4807 GCA_035318525.1 Conexibacter sp. | reverse complement strand
CGCAGCGTCGGAGTCGTCGTCGGGACAGGCCATCGGCGTCGCGCAGTAGCGCGCCATCGCCGACTGCGCGCCGATGTCCAGCATCAGCCGCAGCGCGGCCACCATGCGCGTCATGTCGCGCTCGTGCGCGTAGAAGCCGTTGCGGACGATCGGCCGCGCGGTCGGGTCGTTGGAGGCCAGGCGAACCGAGCCGCGGCTGTCCGGCGTGAGCAGGCACGGCGTCACCAGCACGCCGTGGCCCTCGGGGTCGGCCGTGCCCTCGTCGAGGATCTGCACCGGGATCACGTGGAACTGGACGTCGGGCGCCGGCGCGCCGGCCTCGACGCGCACGAAGCCGCCGCTCTCGGCGAGGTTGGAGGCGAACGGGCCCGTCTGCGTCGCCATGAACTCCTCGAGCGCCGCCGGCTCGCGCGCCAGCAGCAGGCTCTCCGGCTCGGCCGTCCCCCAGACCGCGTACGTCGCCGCGTGGTCGCTCAGGTTCTCCCCCACCGCCGGCTGGTCGAGCAACGGCTCGATCTCGCGCAGCATCAGGTGCTCGGCCGGGCCGACGCCGGACAGCATCAGCAGCTGCGGCGAGTTGTAGGCGCCGCCGCAGAGGATCACCTCGCGTGCGGCGCGCAGCTCCTGCACCTGGCCGAGCTGCGAGGCCTCGACGCCGACCGCGCGCGTGCCCTCGAACAGCACGCGGTGGACGTGCATGTGCGTCAGCACGGTGAGGTTGGGGCGCGCGGTCGCCGGGTGCAGGTAGGCGGCTGCGGCGCTCGCGCGCAGGCCCCCGCGCTGCGTCACCTGATACATGCCGACGCCGTCCTGCTCGGCGCCGTTGAAGTCGTCGTTGCGCGGCAGGCCGGCCTGCTCCGCCGCCTCGACCCACGCCTGGGAGATGCGGTTGCCGGAGCGCTGCTCGGAGACGGTGAGCGGGCCGCCGGCACCGTGCCACGCGGACGCACCGCGCTCGTTGTCCTCGCTCTTGAGGAAGTACGGCTGCAGGTCCGCCCACGACCAGCCGGGGATCCCCCAGTCGTCGTAGTCGCGCCGGTTGCCGCGGATGTAGACCATCGCGTTGATCGACGAGGAGCCGCCGAGCACACGCCCGCGCGGAAGCAGGATGCGGCGATTGTCGCAGTGCGGCTCCGGCGCGCTCACGTAGCCCCAGTCGACCTCGGTACCGGCGAGTCTCAGGTAGCCGAGCGGGACGTGGATGCTCTGGTTGACGTCGGCCGGGCCGGCCTCCAGCAGCAGGACTCTCACGTCCGGGTCCTCCGTGAGGCGCGCGGCAAGCACGCAGCCCGCCGATCCCGCGCCTACGAGGACGTAGTCGTACACGGAGCGATGCTCCCACCTTTCGCACCGGCAGGTCAACCGGGTGGTGCCGCTTGTAAACGAGCGCGTCCGCGGCGTCGGATACGACTCCGCGCATGAGCCATCCTGTGAAGCTGCTGGTCCGCGACGACCTGCGGCGTACCCGTGCGTCGGTCTTCTTCCGCCTGCTGCTCGCGATCCCTCACTTCATCTGGCTGTCCTTGTGGGGCATCGCGGTCTTCTTCGCCGTGATCTTCAACTGGTTCGCGGTGCTCGTGCGCGGCACGGCGCCGCAGGGCCTCCACGGCTTCCTGGCGGAGTACCTGCGCTACGCAGTGCACGTCGGGGCGTACGTCAACCTGCTCGCCGACCCGTACCCGAAGTTCAGCGGCGACCCGGGCTACGCGATCGACCTCGAGGTCGCGCCGCCCGAGCGGCAGAGCCGCTGGACCGTCTTCTTCCGCCTGCTGCTGGTGATCCCGGCGACGCTGATCGGCTTCGCGCTCGCCGGCGGGTACGGCGAGGCCCACGCGGGCTTCCGCACCGGCGGCGGACTGCTGATCACGGTGGCGTTCCTCGGTTGGTTCGCGGCGCTCGCGCGGGCCAACATGCCGCGTGGGATGCGCGACGCGGGCGCCTACGCGCTCGCGTACAGCGCCCAGCTCACGGCCTACCTGTTCATCCTCACCGACCGCTATCCGGACAGCGACCCGCTCGCCGCGCTCGACGACCGCCCCGTACGCGAGGACCCGATCTCTCTCAGCGTCGAGGACGATCTGCGCCGCTCGCGCTTGACGGTCTTCTTCCGCCTGCTGCTGGCGATCCCCCACATCGTGTGGCTTCAGCTCTGGGGCATCGTGGCGCTGCTCGCGCTGGTCGTGAACTGGGTCGCCACGCTCTTCGCCGGCCAGTCGCCCGACGCGCTGCACCGCTTCCTCGCCGCCTACCTGCGCTACCAGACGCACGTGATCGCGTTCCTGACGCTGACCGCGAACCCGTTCCCCGGCTTCACGGGCGCGCCCGGCCGCTATCCGGTCGACCTGGTCGTCGCGCCGCGCGAGCGCCAAGGGCGCTGGAGCGTCCTCTTCCGGCTGCTGCTCGCGTTCCCGGCGCTGCTGATCTCCGGCGCCTACGGCGGCGTGATCTACACCGTCGCGATCCTCGGATGGTTCTCGGCGCTGGCGCGTGGCCGCATGCCTCTGGGGATGCGCAATGCCGCGGCGTTGTCGCTGCGCTACATGCAGCAGGTCAGCGCCTACCTGTGGCTGCTGACGCCGAGCTACCCGTACAGCGGCCCGACGGCCACCGCAGCCGCCACTGCCGATCCGATGCCGCCCGCGGCCCCGGAGGCAGTGGCCACGTCCCCCATGACGTGACCGCGGAGGCTCGCAGCGAACGAGCGGGCGCCCGGTCCCGGCGCTCGCTCGTGCTTGCCGCGGCAGCAGTCGCAGCGCTGCTGTGGCTGCTCGCGGCGCGGGCGCTCTGGCACACCACGGTCCCGTCCGGGATCTCACTGTCGGGCGAGGACCCGCGTGACGTGTTCAGCGCCGGATTCCTCGACCGCAGCGCCTCATACGAGCGCTTCATGGCGATCGACGCGCTGCTCGCCGCGCTCACGCTGCTGGTCGTGCTGGCGCTGTACGCGCGGCACGGAGCGCGCCTGATGCGCGAGTCGGCCGCTGGCCCGATCGGCACCGGGATGATGCTCGGGATGCTCGGCCTGGGCATCGTCTGGCTCGCGGAGGTCCCGTTCGGCGTCGCGGCCGTGTGGTGGGAGCGGCGCCACGGCGTCTCCCACCAGGGCTACGTCGAGGCGCTGCTGCAGAGCTTCCTCGCGCTCGGGGGCACGTTCCTCGCCGTCTCGTTCGCGCTGCTCGTCACGATGTTCCTCGCCCGTCTGCTGCGCGGCTGGTGGTGGCTCGTGGCCGCACCGTTCTTCGTCGGGCTTGCGCTGCTGACGGCGTACACCGCGACCTACCTGATCCCCGACACGCGTCCCCTGCGGGACGCGTCGCTCGTCGCGGACGCGCGCGAGCTGGCGAAGATCGAGGGCGTCCCGGAGACGAAGGTCGAGGTGCAGGACGTCGGCCGCTACACCGACGCCCCGAACGCGGGGGCGGTCGGCTTCGGGGCGACGCGACGGGTGATCCTGTGGGACACGCTGCTCGACGGCCGCTTCAGCGACGACGAGCTCCGCGCGGTGCTCGCGCACGAGCTCGGCCACGTCTCCCACCGCCACGTGCTGAAGAGCGTCGGCTGGCTCGCGCTGTTCCTGCTGCCCGCGACCGCGCTGGTGGCCGTCGCGACGCGACCGCGCGGCGGGCTCGCGCGTCCCGAGGCCGTGCCGGTCGCGCTGTTCGTGCTCGTGGCGCTCAGCGTCGCCGCGCAGCCGTTGCAGAACGTCGTCTCGCGCCGGATGGAGGTCGAGGCCGACTGGGCGGCGCTGCAGGCGACGCGCGACCCGGTCGCCGCGCGCGACCTCTTCCGCCGGCTCGCGACGACGAGCCTCAGCGACCCCGCCCCGCCGAGCTGGTCCTACGTCCTCAACGCGACCCATCCGACGATGGCGCAGCGGATCGCGCTGACGCGCGCGTGGGAGGAGCGCCGCTGACCGGCGCGCGCACGAGCCACCACGTCAGCAGCGTTCCGATCCCGCACAGCACGACGATCAGCCACAGCGCGTCGCCGAGCGCGAGCGCGTAGGCGGCGTCCGGCGGGTCCTCAGCGCGATCGGCGCGCAGCTCGCCGAACACCGCCGCCATCCCGGCCAGCACGACCGCGCCCGAGACCATGCGCGTCATCGCCAGCACGCCGGCGGCGATGCCGGCCTTCGCGTGCGGCATCGCCGCCATCGCCGCCGTCGACATCGGCGCGTAGACGAGCCCGAGCGCGACGCCGAACAGCAAGAAGCCCGGCAGCAGCGCCCCGTAGCCGCTCGTCCCGTCGATTCGCGTGAGCAGCAGCATGCCAACCGTGCCGCACGCCATCCCGAGCGTCATCAGCAGGCGCACGCCGACGTGCTCGATGAGCCGCGGAGCAAGCGGCGAGATGACGATCATCGGAGCCGTGATCGGCAGCACGAGCGCGCCGGCGGCGAGCGTCGAGTAGCCGAGGATCTCCTGCAGATACTGGGGGAAGTAGAAGATCACGCCCCACCAGGCGCCGACGAGGCAGAAGGCCGCCGAGGTCGCCCCCAGGTACGGCCGGTTGCGAAACAGGCCGAGGTCCACGATCGGCTGGCGCACGCGCGGCTCGATCGCGACGAACGCGGCCAGCCCGGCGACGCCGGCCGCGGCGACTATCAGCGTGCGAGCGGAGCCCCACCCCCACCCGCCACCCTGCACGAGCGCGAGGACGGTCGCGCCGAGGCCGATCGTGAGCGCGAGCAGGCCAGGCACGTCGAGCCGGTGACCGGCGGCGGGGTCGCGCGACTCCGGCGCCGCGCGCGCCGTGATCAGGATCCCCAGCAGCAGCGGCGGGATGCCGATCCAGAAGACCCAGCGCC
>DATHEP010000504.1:0-2040 GCA_035318525.1 Conexibacter sp. | reverse complement strand
AGCAGCGTCTGCAGGTTCGCGCCCAGGCGGATCGGCGTCGAGACGCGCGGGTCGCGGTCACAGCCGGGATTGACGTCATGCCCGTGGCTGTCGTTCACGGTGCACGCCGGCGCGAACTCGTCCGACAGGTTCGCGGTCAGCGAGCGGATCGGATGGTGGCCGAAGACGACGACGACCTTTCTCGCCGCCGCGGCAGCCGTGATCTCGTTCGTCAGCCACGTGAACTGCGGGTTGTCGATGTTGCCGTTGGACGAGACGGCGAGGAGCCCGCCCTCGGAGATCGTGTCGAGCGCGATGAAGCGCACGCCCGGCTTCGGGTCCCACGCGTAGTACGAGGCGGCGCCTCTCGAGGCGGTGTTCTCCGCCGCGCTGACGAGGCCGAAGCCGTGCGCGTCTCTCTGCGTGCCGCCGGCGTAGACGGCCTTCAGCTGCGCCTTGTCGACGTGTCTGCGGTTGACGTCGGGCCGCGTGTAGGAGCCGGTCAGCGCGCCTATGATTTCTTCGAACGAAAGGCCCGGCACGAGCGGCTTGAAGCAGTGGATCGCGATGCTCTCGATCGCCGAGCTCGAGGCCTGGTTGCCCTGCACGAGCCCGTCGTGGTTGCCGTTGGCGAGGTACGACGGGACCGCAGCGGCGCCTCTTCTGAGGCCGGCCGGCGTGAACGCCTGCTGCGCGCGGTCCATCAGGCCCGTCCATCTCGGCCAGTCCACGTACGTGCCCTGCGGCGTGTTCGGGTCCCAGAACGATCTCGTGTCGGCGGACTGGTCTCTGAAGTCCTGCACGCCGGTGTAGATCGGCTCGGCTCTCTCGCCGAAGAAGTCGCGGAGCGTGAGGGCAGCGTCGGATATCACGCTGCACTCGTTGTAGGTGCCTTTGATGCCACTGTTGGGCGTGAGCGACGTGCCGCCCTCGAGCAGCTGGCGCACCCACACGTTCTCGTTGTACTGCTGGTTGTCGGCGTTGTCGCCGGTCGTCAGCGCGAAGTCCATGCCGGCTCTCGCCCCGCCCGCCTGTGCGACCGGGCTCGCCGTCGTGAATCTGTTGATCTGGCGGATCGCGGCGTCGACCGCGTGCGGGCCGAATGCCTCCATCGGACGCCAGGCGCTCGAGGCGAGTGAGTCGGAGAACTCGACGCGCGCCGGCGACTCCTCGTCGGCGAGTTGGAAGTCGCTCAGCTGGGCGAAGTATGTGAGTGACGCGCGGCGTGTTTCACGTCCCGCCTGCGCCTGCCCGGCCACCAGCTCGCGCACCACACGCGCCCAGCCCGGCCCCTGCTGGAGCGTCAGGAATCTCGGTCTCGCCGGGTCGAGCGGACCGCCCGCCACGACCGTCCGATCCACTGTCGTGAAGCCTTCCGGTGAGGCGGCGAGTGCCGTCCCGGTCGTTGCGACCGTCGCCGCGGCGGCCAGCGCCGCGAGCTTTCCTCCGAACTTCATGTGAGTCCTCCCCGCCCCCGTGTCGCCCGCCCGATGCGAACGACGTCGCCGCTCGGTCGTTCGACCGAACGGCGACGGACGCTAACGACGCCTACGTCGCGCTGTCAAGCCCGCGTCGTGTGCGTTGACCGCTGCGCGGGCATGCGGCCGTTCCCGAGGAAGCGGAGACCACCCGATGGACAGACGGCAACGGCTGGTCCTCCGGTCAGCCTGCGGAGGCGGCGAAGGCCGGCGCCGCAGGCTGTGCCGCCGCCGCCCGCCGATGCAGCACCACGCGCGCGCCGTCGCCGGGCGTGACCGTGATCATCCGCCGGCGCGGGCGCGGTCTCGGCCCGTCCGCGGAGATCGCGAAGCGCTGCGCGGCGGCACGCATCACGAGTCTCATCTCCAGCAGCGCGAAGCTGGCGCCGAGGCAGCGCCGCCGGCCGCCGCCGAACGGCAGCCACGTGTAGGTGCCGGGCTTTCTGCCAAGGAAGCGCTCGGGGCGGAACGCGTACGGGTCGGGATAGAGCTCCGGGTCGTGATGGACCATGTAGGAGCCGCCGATCAGCACGACGCCCTCGGGGTAGGTCCAGCCGCCGATCGTGACCTCCTGCTTGACGAG
>DATHEP010000503.1:0-4577 GCA_035318525.1 Conexibacter sp. | reverse complement strand
CCAGGCCATGAGCGCCTCCGCGAGCCCCTCCCCCGACGTCGCGATCGTCGGCCTCGGCCGGGTCGGCCTGCCGCTCGCGCTGTCCTTCGCCGACCGCGGCCTGACCGTGCTCGGGATCGACAACGACCCCGAGCGGCTCGGCGCGGTCGCGGCCGGGCGGATGCCGTTCCAGGAGACGGGGACCGACGAGCTGATGGCGCGCGTGCACGACAGCGGCCGCCTCGGCACGTCCGAGCGCGTCGCGGACGCCGCGCGGGCCGACGCGATCGTGCTGACGCTCGGCACGCCGTCGTTCAGCCACATCGAGATCGACATGCGCGACATCCGCGCTGCGCTCGACGACCTGCTGCCGCATCTGCGGCCGGGGCACGCGATCGTGCTGCGCTCGACGGTCGCGCCGGGCACGACCGAGTTCGTCGCCGGCTACCTGGAGCGCCAGCGCGGGCTGCGGCCCGGCATCGACGTGCACGTCGCGCACGTGCCCGAGCGGATCGCGACCGGCAAGTTCCTGGAGGAGATCGACACGCTGCCGTGCATCGTGGGCGCGGTCGGAGGGAGCGAGTCCGGCGAGCACGTCGCGCGGCTGTTCGATGCGTTCGACGCACCGATCGTGCAGACGACGCCGGTGCAGGCGGAGCTGGCGAAGATCTGGGCGAACATCCTGCGCTACACGCACTTCGCGCTGCCGAACCTCCTGATGATGGACTGCGAGCAGTACGGCGCGAACGTGTTCGAGGTGATCGACCTGATCAACCGCGAGTACCCGCGCGGCGGCATCGCGCAGCCCGGCTTCACCGCCGGCACCTGCCTGCGCAAGGACTTCGCCTTCTCCGAGGAGCGCTCGCACGCCCCCGGGATGCTGCTCGCCGTCTCGCGCGTCAACGAGTCGGTGCCGCTGTTCCTCGTCGAGGGCATGCGCCGCCGGCTCGGCGACCTGCGCGACCGCAAGGTGGCGGTGCTCGGGCTCGCGTTCAAGGGCGACACCGACGACGAGCGCGACTCGCTCGCGCACAAGCTCGTGCGCCTGCTGGAGCGTGAGCTCGCCGACGTCGCGGTCCACGACCCGGTGGTCGCCTCGCCGACGCAACCGCTGGAGGCCGCGCTGCAGGAGGCGCACGTCGTCGTCGTGGCGGCGAACCACGCGGCCTTCGCCCCGCGCGAGACCGGCGCGGCGATCTCCGCGCTCAGCGCGCCCGACTGCCTCGTCGTCGACCCGTGGAACCACCTCGGCTCGGGCCAGGTGTTCGCGTTTGCGGACGAGCTCGCACCGCTCGCGACGTCGGAGGTGCCGAGATCGTGACGCGCGTGCTCGTGACGGGCGGCGCCGGCACGATCGGCGCCGCGGTCGTGCGTCGCCTGCTCGGCGACCCGCGCTACGACGTGCGCGTGTCCGACCAGCGGCCCGCGCCGCAGTGGATGCGCGAGGGCTGCGAGGTCCACACCGGCGACCTGCGCGAGGTCGAGCAGGCGAGGCTGGCGATGGACGGCTGCCCGCTCGTGATCCACCTGGCAGCGATCGTCGGCGGGATCGGCAACTTCCACAAGCTCCCCCACACGCTGACCGAGGTCAACAACAGCCTCTACAACGCCGTCTTCCGCGCGGCGCTCGAGCTCGGCGTGGAGCGCTTCACGTACGTGTCGTCGTCGATGGTGTTCGAGCGCGCGACCGAGTTCCCGACGACCGAGGCGCACCTGCCCGACTGCCCGACGCCGCAGTCCGCCTACGGCTACTCGAAGCTCACCGGTGAGGTCTACTGCCGCGCCGCGCACGCCGAGCACGGTCTGCAGTACACGATCTGCCGCCCCTTCAATGCGTACGGGCCGGGCGAGATGCCCGACCCCGAGCCGGGCATCGCGCACATGGTCCCGGACGTCATCAAGAAGGTGCTGGCGGGCCAGCGGCCGTTGCAGATCTTCGGCGACGGCACGCAGACGCGCACGCTCACGCACATCGACGACATCGCCGACGGGGTCGTCACCGCGATGGGCGCCGAGGCGGGGCTGAACGAGGACTTCAACATCTCGGCGAGCGAGGAGCTGACGGTCGCCGAGACGGCGCGCGTCATCTGGGAGGCGTGCGGGGAGGATCCGGACGCGTTCGCGCTGGAGCACCTGCCGACGTTCGAGGTCGACGTCGTGCGCCGCTGGCCGTCGGTCGAGAAGGCCAGACGCCTGCTCGGCTGGGAGGCGCGGATCGGCGTGCGCGAGGGGATCGAGCAGACGGTCGCGTGGCTGCGCGAGCAGGGCTTCGAGGCGCCCCCCGCCCACGCGCCCGCGACGCCCGCCGACCCGCCGTCAGCCGCGCCCGCGTAGCGAGGCCGCGCGTGAGCGCCACCGTCCCCGCCACGATCGTCATCCCCACGCGCGATCGCGCCGGCTACCTCGACGTCGCGCTGCGCTCGTTCGCCTCGCAGGCGGCCGAGGCCGGCGTCGAGCTGATCGTCGTCGTCGACGGGCCGGATGCCGACAGCGTCGCGGTCGCCGAGCAGCGCGGCGCGCGCGTGATCGCGCACGAACAGCCGCGCGGGCCCAACTCCGCGCGCAACGCCGGTTGGCGTGCGGCGAGCGGCGAGCTGGTCGTGTTCGTCGACGACGACGTCGAGGCGCCGCGCAGCTGGCTGCCGGCCCTCCTCGCGGCGGCTGCCGCGACGCCGGAGCGCGACGTCTTCGCCGGCCCCATCCGCGCCGCGATCGACGGCGGCGGTCCGCGCTCGTGCGGTCGCGACACGCCGCCGATCACGACGCTCGACCACGGCGCCGCGGACGTCGACATCCACGTCGGCTGGAGCGCGAACCTCGCGATCCGCCGCGCCGCGCTGGAGACGATCGGCGGCTTCGACGAGTCGATCCCGGTCGGTGCCGGCGACGAGGAGGAGTGGCAGGAGCGCCATCGCTCGACGGGCGGGCGCGTGCGCTACGTCGCCGCCGCCGGCCTCGACCACCGCCGCAGCGGACCCGACGCCACCTTGCGCGCGCTCGCCCGCGCGCAGTTCCACCGCGGCCGCGCCGCCCGCCGCCAGGACGTGCGCAAGGGCGTCGCACCATCGCTCGCGGCCGAGCTGCGGCTCGTCGCCGCCTGCTCCGGCCACACGCTGCGGCGCGCCTGCCTGAACGGGGTGACGCTGACGGCGCACGCGCTCGGGCGGTTGCGCGAGGCGCTTGCGTCGCGCACCGACGGCGCTACGCTGTAGCACTATGGCTACAGTGCCCCAGCGCGAGCTGCGCAACCACACCGCCGAGGTCCTGCGTCGGGTTGAGCAGGGCGAGCGCGTCGAGATCACGGTCAACGGCCGTCCGGTCGCGGAGCTGGGGCCGCTGAGCGAGCCGGCGACGTGGGTTCCGAGCGACCGGCTCGTGCGCGAGTTTCGCGGCCTGCTCGATCCTGACGATCCGCTGGCGGAGGAGCTCCGCGAGGCCGACACGCCCGCGCGCGACCCCTTCGAGTGAGTCGCGGAATCCTCGACACGTCGGTCGTGATCGACCTGGCACGCGGCCTCGAGCTGGCGATGCCCGAGCAGGCCACGATCTCCGTCGTGACGCTCTGCGAGCTGCACCACGGCGTGCTCTCGGCCGGCGACGACCACCGGGCCAGACGCCTCGCCACGCTCGCGCTCGCCGAGCGGCGATTCCGGGCGCTCCCGCTCGACGCTCGGGTGGCGCCGCACTACGGGCGCATGATCGTCGCCGCCCGCAGAAGCGGTCGCAGACCGCGCACGAACGACCTGCTCATCGCCGCGACCGCCGCTACGCACAGCGTGCCGGTCTACACGCGCGACCGCGACTTCGTCGGCTTCGACGGCGTCGAGGTCGTGCTCGCGTGAGCGAACCGCAGACAGCACCCGCCAGCCCACTCGACTGGGCCTCCGGCGAGAGCGGCATCATCGGCGGGATCCGCCTCGGCGTGCGCACACGCGTGGAGGACGCGCTGCTCGACGCGCGGCGCGCGGCGACGCTCGAGCCGTGGCGACTCACGCGGGCGGCGCGTCGCGAGCCGGCCGCGCGGCGGCGCGTGCTGGCGATCGGGATCGAGCGCGACGGGCCCAACTTGATGGACGCCGCACGCGCCGAGCTCGCACGCTCACGCCACGACGTCGAGATCGCGGTCAGCGGGATCGACGGGCGCGGCAAGTTCGAGAACCTCAACGCGCTGCTCGAGGCGCATCCGCTCGGTGAGCGCGACTGGCTGCTCGTGCTCGACGACGACGTCGCGCTGCCGCCGGGCTTCCTCGACCGCTTCCTGTTCCTCGCCGAGCGCTTCGAGCTCAAGCTCGCGCAGCCGGCGCACCGGCGCCGCTCGCACGCCGCCTGGCGCGTGACACACCGCCGTGGCGGCAGCGTCGTGCGCGAGACTGGCTTCGTCGAGATCGGGCCCGTGAGCGCGTTCCATCGCGACACGTTCGAGACGCTGCTGCCGTTCCCGCAGCTGAGAGCCGGCTGGGGCCTCGACTCGCACTGGGCGGCGCTCGCGCGCGAGCGCGGCTGGCGCATCGGCGTCGTCGACGCGACCCCGATCCGCCACGTCATGCGCCCGATCGCCGACTCCTACCGCCGCGCCGACGCGGTCGCCGAGGCACAAG
>DATHEP010000502.1:0-6685 GCA_035318525.1 Conexibacter sp. | reverse complement strand
CGAACGTGCTCGGCACGCTCAACCCGGTCGAGGAGATCGTCGCGCGGGCCCACGCCGCCGGCGCGGTGGTGGTGGTCGACGGCGCGCAGGCGGTGCCGCACCTGCCGGTCGACGTACGCGCGATCGGCGCCGACTTCTACGGCTTCACGGGCCACAAGGT
The DNA here is from genome assembly GCA_035318525.1 of Conexibacter sp. Taxonomy (GTDB): domain Bacteria; phylum Actinomycetota; class Thermoleophilia; order Solirubrobacterales; family Solirubrobacteraceae; genus Conexibacter. The sequence continues at coordinate 6,525 of DATHEP010000502.1, read as the reverse complement.
CTACGGACCGACGGGCGTCGGCGTGCTGCACGGTCGGCGCGAGCTGCTGGAGGCGATGCCGCCGTTCCTCGCCGGCGGCGACATGATCTCCTCGGTCGACTTCGAGCGCTCCACATGGCATGAGCTGCCGTGGAAGTTCGAGGCCGGCACCTCGCCATACGTCGAGGCGACGGGCCTCGGAGCGGCCGTCGATTGGCTCGACGCGCTCGGGCTCGACGCGGTCCACGCGCACGAGGCGGAGCTGACGGCCTACGCGCTCGACGCGCTCGCCGAGGTGCCGGGCCTGACGGTCTACGGACCGGCGGCCGAGCAGCGCGGCTCGCTCGTGTCGTTCGCGCTCGACGGCGTCCATCCGCACGACGTGGCGGACATCCTGGGGCGCTCGAACGTGTGCGTGCGCGCCGGCCACCATTGCGCGCAGCCGCTGATGCGTCGCCTCGGCGTGCCCGCGATGACGCGCGCCAGCTTCGCCGCCCACACGACGCGCGAGGACGTCGACGCGCTTGTGGCCGGCCTGCACGAGGTGCGTCGCGTCTTCCGACTCTGAAGTCGGTTGCTCCCGCAGTTAGAGCGTCGAAGTACTTTACTTCTGGGCAACGTCCCACTAGGATCTGTATCGGTCGATCGGGGGAGCGTGCTTGCACGCGGTATCCCGACTCGACCTGCCGCCCTTTGACTTGCTCGTGGAAACGCGAGCCGAGACAGCGGCGAACCGGCGAGGGCCGTCGCGACCACGGCCCTCGCCGCATTTAAGGCGCCGCCTCGTGAGGCGGTCGCCGGCGCGACCCGGGTGTGCTCCTGCGGCTTGCGTCGAGCGGCCGTCCGCGGGCGCCTTCACCGGCCGTCGCCCCCGCGGATGCGCGACTAGGGTGTGTGGCGCGATGGACGACCTCTACCGCGAGTACATCCTCGAGCACTACAAGCGTCCCCGGAACTGGTCGCCGCCCGAGCCGGAGCTGGTGGGCGCGGAGCTGGAGTTCGAGGACAACAACCCGCTCTGCGGCGACACGCTGCGCGTGCAGTTGACGCTCGACGAGCAGCGCCGCGTGGCCGACGTCCGCTTCTCCGGCACCGGCTGCGCGATCTCCCAGGCGGCCGCCTCGATGGCCTCCGAGGAGATCAAGGGCATGCCCGTCGACGACCTGCTCGCGCTCGACAAGTCCTTCGTGCTCGACCTGCTCGGGATCGAGATCTCCGCCACGCGCATGAAATGCGCGCTGCTGTCGCTCAAGGTGATCAGGAGCGCGGCGCTGGGGGGCGCGGCGGCGTGGCCGGACCAGGACGAGGCGGCCTAGGAGGGGTTGGCGAAGCCCCCGCGGCGTCTGGCGGCGTGCGACGCTGCGCGGATGCTGCGTCCTCGGTCGTTGCAATAGCGCTGCTATTGCTGCCTCCCTGCGTCCTTGCCCCGCTTGGTCGCACATCCGCCAGTCGCTCGCGCGGGCTTCGCCAACCCCTCCGTGCCCGCTACACTTGGGGTGTAAATCCGATCAGCGCACTAGGACTTTCCGAGGACGTTCCCCTTGCCCGAGACGATCACCGTCTGCTCCATCGACGACCTGCCGCCCGGCGCGATGCGCCTGGTCGAATGGGAGGACCTGGAGATCGGCGTCTTCAACTGCGGCGGCGCCTACTTCGCGATCGAGGATCGCTGCTCGCACGACGACGGCCCGCTCGCCGAGGGCGAGCTGGACGAGGCGACCTGCACGGTCGAGTGTCCGCGCCACGGCTCCCGCTTCGACCTGAAGACGGGCAAGCCGCTCACCCTGCCGGCCTACGCGCCGGTCGACACCTTTCCCGTGGTCGTCGCCGACGACGTGATCAAGCTGGAGGTTGACTGACATGGCGACTCCCGAGGTACTTGCGGAGCAGCAGAGCCTGAAGGGGATCAACGCGGACTACGAGGAGCGCTTCGGCTTCCACGACGCCGAGAACTACCTCTACAAGGCGCCGAAGGGCCTGACTCGCGAGCTCGTCGAGAAGATCTCCGAGTTCAAGAGCGAGCCGCAGTGGATGCGCGACTTCCGCCTCAAGGCGCTCGACCACTTCCTCGCCCGCCCGATGCCGACGTGGGGCTCGCCGATGCTGGCCGAGGTCGACTTCGACAACATCCACTACTTCGTGCGCGCGTCCGAGCGCGCCGAGCGCTCGTGGGACGACGTCCCGGAGGACGTCAAGAGAACGTTCGACCGGCTCGGCATCCCCGAGGCCGAGCGCAGATTCCTCGCCGGCGTCGGTGCCCAGTACGAGTCCGAGGTCGTCTACCACCAGGTCCACAGAGACCTCGAGGACCAGGGCGTGATCTTCCTCGACATGGACTCCGCGCTGCGCGACCACGAGGAGCTGGTGAAGGAGTACTTCGCGACGATCATCCCCGCGAACGACAACAAGCTCGCCGCGCTCAACAGCGCCGTCTGGTCGGGCGGCTCGTTCGTCTACGTGCCGCCGGGCGTCCACGTCGAGATGCCGCTGCAGGCCTACTTCCGCATCAACACGGAGAACATGGGCCAGTTCGAGCGGACGATCATCATCGCCGACGAGGGCTCGCACGTGCACTACGTCGAGGGCTGCACCGCGCCGACCTACTCGTCCGACTCGCTGCACTCCGCGGTCGTCGAGCTGATCGCCAAGCCGGGTGCGCGGATCCGCTACACGACGGTGCAGAACTGGTCGCAGAACGTCTTCAACCTCGTCACCAAGCGGGCGGTCGCCGAGACCGACGCGACGGTCGAGTGGGTCGACTGCAACCTCGGCTCGAAGCTGACGATGAAGTACCCGTCCGTCTACCTGATGGGCGAGCGCGCGCACGGCGAGATCCTCTCGATCGCCTTCGCCGGCAAGGGCCAGCACCAGGACGCTGGCGGCAAGATCGTCCACGCGGCGCCGAACACGACCTCGAACATCTTCGCCAAGTCGATCTCGAAGGACGGCGGGCGCGGCTCCTACCGCGGCCTGCTCGAGGTCGCCAAGGGCGCGCACGGCGCGAAGTCGAAGGTCGTCTGCGACGCGCTGCTGCTCGACGAGCACTCGCGCTCGGACACCTACCCGACGATCCGCATCGGCGAGGACGACGTCGACGTCGGCCACGAGGCGACCGTCTCGAAGATCGGCGAGGAGCAGGTCTTCTACCTCCAGTCCCACGGGATCAACGAGGAGGAGGCCTCGAAGCTGATCGTGAACGGCTTCATCGAGCCGATCACGAAGGAGCTGCCCATGGAGTACGCGGTCGAGATGAACCGCCTGATCGAGTTGCAGATGGAGGGAAGCATTGGCTAGCGCGACGATCGAGCAGCCCGGTTGGCTGGCGGCGCGCCGTGAGCGCGCCGCTGCTCTGTCCGCCTCGCTCGACCTGCCCAGCTTCAAGGGCAACCCCGGTTGGGAGTTCACGGACATCTCGGCGCTCGACCTGTCCGCTTACGCGCCGGCTGGCGCGGGCGACGCGGGTGTCGTGGAGCGGACGGAGGCGCTGTTCCAGGGCCTGGAGTCGCCGCATGTGCTGACGCAGGTCGACGCGACGACGGTCGTCGTGCCGGAGGACTTGCCGGCGGGCGTCACGGTCACCTCGCTGGAGCGGGCGGCCGCCGAGCAGCCCGAGCTGGTGGAGCGTCATCTCGGCACGATCGTCAGCGACCAGGACGCGTTCGTCTCGCGCAACGAGGCGTCGTTCGCCGGCGGTCTGTTCGTGCATGTCGCCGCAGACGTCGTGCTGGAGCGGCCGATCCTCGTCACCGCCGTGCAGGGCGCCGCGCGCAGCGCGCTCGATTGGCGCACGCTGATCGTGCTCGAGGACGGCGCGCAGGCGGAGGTGTGGGAGCAGTACCTGTCCGCCGACCCGGCACAGGACTCGCTCTTCAACACGGTCGTCGAGCTGGTCGTCGGCGAGAACGCCAACCTGCGCTTCGTCTGCGGTCAGGCGCTCTCCGAGAGAAGCTGGATCTTCGGCACGCAGCGCGCCGAGGTGGCACGCGACGGCACGCTCGACTGGGTTGCGCTCGGCTTCGGCTCGGCCCGTGGCAAGGTGCGGATGGAGACGAAGCTCGCCGGCCCCGGAGCCGACGGCAGAGTCACCGGCGCCTACGCCTCGCACGGCCGTCAGCACGTCGACTTCGACACGACGCAGGAGCACGCCGCCCCGCACACGACGTCGGACCTCGCCTTCCGCGGCGTGCTGCAGGGCCGCAGCGAGGCCGTCTGGCGCGGCAACATCATCGTCGACCCCGGCGCCCAGCAGACGGACGCCTTCCAGGAGTCGCGCAACCTGCTCCTGAGCAAGAAGGCCCACGCCGACGCGATCCCCGGCCTCGAGATCCAGGCCAACGACGTGCGCTGCACGCACGCCGCCGCGATCGCCCAGATCGACCCCGAGCAGCTCTTCTACCTCAAGTCGCGCGGCCTGCGCGACGAGGCCGCGAAGCGGCTCGTGATCGAGGGCTTCCTCGCCGCGCTCGTCGAGCGCTTCGAGGAGGGACCCGTGCGCACCGTGCTCGGCGACGCACTCGAGCGCCGCCTCGGCGCCGTGCTCGATCCCGCATAGCGCGTACCCTGCCCGGCGTGCCGCGCGCCGTGCTGTTCGACCTCGACGGGACGCTGATGGACCACGACGCCGCGCGTGACGCGGGCTTCGCGGCCCATCTGCCCGGGCAGCACGCGCTCGCGGAGGAGTGGCGGCGGCTGGAGGCGATCCACTACGACGAGTACGCCGCCGGGCGGATCTCGTTCACTGAGCAGCGCCGCCGCCGCGTGCGCGGGATCCACGCGGCGATGGGCGATGCCGAGCCGGCCGACGAGGCGTGCGACGCCTGGTTCGCCGGGTACCTCGGCCACTACCGCGGCGCCTGGCGGGCCTTCGACGACGTCATTCCGGCGCTCGCCGCGCTCGCGGCCGCGGATCCGGACCTGGGGCTCGGCGTCGTCACGAACGGCGAGGGCGAGCCGCAGCGCGCGAAGCTCGCGGCGATCGGGCTGACCGAGCGCTTCCCGGTGTTCGTCGCCTCCGCGGAGGTCGGACTCAGGAAGCCCGACCCGGAGATCTTCCTGCACGCCTGCGAGCTGCTGGGCGCCGCGCCCGAGGACGCGGCCCACGTCGGCGATCGGCTCGACCTCGACGCGCGGGGCGCCGTTGCCGCCGGGCTGCGCGGGATCTGGCTCGACCGTGACTCAGATGGCGAGGACGCCGGCTCCGGCGTCGCGACGGTAAGGACCCTCCTCGACCTGCCGGCTGTGCTCGTCCCGTCAGCCGGCTGACATATCCCCCATTTCACGAGAGCCGCGAGCCGGCGCCGCTCACGATGAGCAGTCACCGAGTGCGCGAAGGCGTTTCCGCGCGAAGGTCTGCGTCCGCGTGGTCGTCGCCGTACCCTGCACGATGCTGTGTGCCGCTCGCCCGCGCCGCTCGCTCACGCGGCCGCTTGCGCCGTTCGCCGCGCGGCTGGGGCGCGTCGCATTTGCCGGTCGGCTGGGGAGGGGGTCAGCAGGCTGCTTGTGCGCCGCCGGTCGCGCAACCTCACGGTCCGCGACGCCCGGCAAGCGTCCGCTTTTTGCGCCATCGCTCGCGTGGACTGCGCAAACCGTGACGATCCACAACCATGAGTGACGGATTATGTGCCTCCAGGGACCACAATCCGGCGATCATCGATTCGCGCGTGCACGAACGCGCCGGCTAACGCGAACGCTGCGCAGACGCACGCGTGAACCGTCACGAAAGCGCGCACGAACGCTCGGGCACCTGCTCCCTCCCCCTCAATGCCCACAACGCACGCAACGCGCCCACCACAAGCGCCCCGAGCGGAGCGCCACTCGCGGCGCCTGGCAGGTGCGCACGGAATGCCCGCCGTGCTCGTCGAGTCAGCCGGCTGGTATGTCAAAGTTGTTCAGCGCGACGATGGCTGGAACAACTTCGACATATGTCGCATTTCACCCGGAGAGCCGCGAGTCGGCGCCGGATCGCTGAGACCACCTGCGGGCTTGTGGCTCAGTGCAGACGGGCTCAAGGATGTCGTCGGGCGCTCGGCGACTGGGACTGCGATCACGAATCGCGACGTGCGTGAGGCCCAGGCGCACGAAGGCCACTTGATCGCGGTGGCCGCATGATCCACGTCCGCATCGTCGCCCCGCCGGATCGCGCCGAGGCGGTGCTCGACGTGCTGACCGGCTCGCCCGCGGTCGTGCACGTGATCCACCTGCCGAACGCCGCCCGCAAGCCTGAGGGCGACGTGATCCTGTGCGACGTCGCGCGCGAGGACACGAGCCTGATCGTGGGCGAGCTGCGGGCGCTGGGGATCGAGCGCGACGGCTCGATCGCGCTCGACCCGATCGACACCTCGATCTCCGACGCGGCGGTGCGCGCGCAGATGGCAGCCAAGGGGCTGCCGTCCGACGCGGTCGTGTGGGAGCGGGTCGAGTCGGTCGTCGGCGAGTCGACCGAGCTGTCGTGGAGCTTCCTCGCGTTCATGGTGATCGCGACGCTGCTGGCGGCCGTCGCGATCCTGCTCGACTCGCCGGTGCTGCTCGTCGGCGCGATGGTCGTCG
>DATHEP010000501.1:0-9836 GCA_035318525.1 Conexibacter sp. | reverse complement strand
GGCCAGCTCGGCTACGGCAACACCAACCCCGTCGGCAGCGGCGCCGGACCCACCCCCACGATCGAGTCCGCCGGACCCGTCCCGCTCGGCCCGGGCCACACAGCCCGCGCGATCGCCGCCGGCCAGCACACCTGCGCGATCCTCGACGACTTCACGACGCGCTGCTGGGGCTCCGGCACCATGGGCCAGCTCGGCTACGGCAACACCAACCCCGTCGGCAGCGGCGCCGGGCCGACGCCGACGATCGCCTCCGCCGGCCCGATCTTCTTCGGCCCCGGGCGCACCGCGCGGTCGATCAGCGCCGGCGACAACATCACGACGTGCGCGACGCTCGACGACGGCACCGCGCGCTGCTGGGGCGGCAGCACCAGCGGCCAGCTCGGCTACGGCAACACGGCCACGATCGGCGACGGGACCGGCCCGACGCCGACGATCGTCTCCGCCGGGCCGGTGCCGCTTGGCCCCGGCCTCACCGCCCGCACGATCGTCGCCAGCTCCTCCCACACGTGCGCGATGATCGGGGATGGCAGCGCGCGCTGCTGGGGCTTCGGAGCGGGCGGCTACCTCGGCTACGGCAACACGAGCTCGGTGGGGACCGGACTGGGTCCGACGCCGACGATCGTCTCCGCCGGCCCGATCCCGCTCGGCGGGGCGCTGCCGGCAACCGTCGCCGACCTCGCGCTGACGATCGCCGCGACGCCCGCGACCGTCGCGGTCGGCGGCCAGACGATTGTGAGCGTGACGCTCGCCAACGCCGGGCCCGACGACGCGCCGGGGGTATCACTCGCCGTCCAGGTCCCTGGCTTCTCCGTGAGCGGCGGCGCGCCCAGCCAGGGCACGTTCGACGCCGGCAGCGGCATCTGGAGCGCCGGCACGATCCCCGCCGGCGGCCAGGCGACGTTGTCGGTGCAGGCGAGAGCGCTCGCGGCGGGCACCGTCACCGCGGTCGCGCAGGTGATCGGCGGCGGCGCGCTCGACGTCGCCTTCGCGCCGGCCGACGTGTTCGCGACCGCCCGCGCCACGACGCAGCTGACCGCCACCGCGGCGGCGGCGTCGCCGGACCGCAGCGCGCCCGCGCTGACCGTCTCGGTGCCGAGAAGAGCCACGCTCAGAGCGCTGCGCAGAGGGCTCGCCGTCTCCGCGAGACCGAGCGAGCCGGCGACGCTCCGATTCGAGCTGCTCGCGCGCGCGAGAGCGAGAAGAGGCAGAAGAGGGCGCAGAAGAGCCGCCGCGAACGTCGTCCTCGCGAGCAGATCGTTCGGCCTCTCCGCGGCGAGACGCACGGCGACGCTCGTGCCGTCGAGAAGACGGCTCGGCAGACGGACCATACCGTTCACGCTGCGCGTGCGGATCACCGCGCGCGACGCCGCGGGCAACGCGACCGTCGTCACGCGCACGGTGCGAGTCACGATCGGGAGAGCGAGAAGACGGGCGAGACGGCGCTAGCGGCCCGCCGCCGGGCGCCCTCGCCACCGGGGCGCCCGCCGCGGGCGCGTAGGATCGGAGCGTGAGCAAGGCCCTGGAGCGCGAGCTGCGCGCGCTCGTCGGAGACGGCGCGATCGCCGACGCCGGGGACGCGCGCTGGTGGCGCGACGCGACCGAGTCGCAGGGGCTTGCCGGCCGGCCGGACGCGGTCGTGCTGCCGGCGGACGCCGAGCAGGTGCGCGCGGTCGTCGCGTGGTGCTACGACCGCGACGTCGCGATCGTGCCGCGCGGCGGCGGCAGCGGCTTCGCGGGCGGCTGCGTTCCGGTCGACGGCGGCGTCGTCGTGGCGCTCGACCGCATGATGCGCGTGCGCTCGTTCGATCCGCTGCTGTGGCGGATGCACGCCGAGGCCGGCCTGCGCACGAGCGAGGTGCGCCGGCTCGCGCGCGAGAACGGGCTGCTGTTCCCGCCGGACCCCGGCGCCGCCGAGCAGTCGCAGCTCGGCGGCAACGTCGCCACGAACGCAGGCGGCCCGCACGCCTTCAAGTACGGCGCGACCGGCCGCTGGGTGACCGGGCTGGAGGCGGTGATCCCGCCCGGCGAGCTGATCGAGGTCGGCGGCCCGCTGCGCAAGGACGTCGCCGGCTACGACCTGCGCTCGCTGCTGATCGGCTCCGAGGGCACGCTTGGGATCGTCACCGCCGCCTGGCTGCGACTCGTGCCCGCGCCGGCGGCGACGGCGCCCGTCGCGGCGCTGTACCCGGGCGTGCACGAGGGCTGCGCCGCGATCGAGCGGATCCTCGGCAGCGGCCTGCAGCCGGCCGCGATCGAGTACCTCGACGCGGGCGCGCTCGCGGCCGCGCGCGGCGCCTGGCCGGGCGGGCCGCTGCCAGCCGGCGCGGCCTTCATGGTCCTCACGGAGGCCGACGGCTCGGCGGCCGAGACAGCGCGCGTGGCGGGCGAGCTGCGCGAGGCGCTGGCCGGCGGCGCGCTCGACGTGCACGCGCCCGCCACCGCCACCGAGACGGCCGCGCTGTGGCGCTGGCGCGACGGCGTCTCGATCGCGGTCACGGCGCAGCGCGGTGGCAAGGTCTCAGAGGACGTCGCCGTCCCGCTCGACCGCCTCGCGGAGGCGATCGAGGCGACGCTGGAGATCGGCGCGCGGCACGGGCTGGAGGCGTGTAGCTGGGGCCACGCCGGCGACGGCAACCTCCACTCCACCTTCATGGTCGACCCGCGCGACGCGGCGCAGCTCGAGCGCGCCCACGCCGCCGCCGCGGAGCTGTTCGCGACCGCCGCGCAGATGGGCGGAACGATCTCCGGCGAGCACGGCCTCGGCTGGGTCAAGCGCGGACATCTCGGCGAGCAATGGAGCCCGCCGACGCTCGCGCTGCACCACGCGATCAAGCGGGCGGTCGACCCGAAGGGCCTGATGAATCCGGGCAAGAAGGCGTGACGGCCCGCGGCACGGGCCGAACGGCTTCTACGAGGATGCCTTGCTTGACGGGAGCATAGTCCGTACACTTGTACGGACAAAGGAGGAGCCTTCATGGCAGCTACGAAGACCGACCGACTCGAAGCACGACTGACCCCCGCAGAGCGAAAGCGCATCGAGCAGGCTGCTGCACTCGCTGGCGAGCCGGTGTCCGCGTTCGTCGTGCTTGCCGCCCTGGACCGCGCAGAGATCGTCGTCACAGAACGAGCCTCCACAGTCGTGCCCGCAGACTACTTCGACCAGCTCATTTCATCCCTCGATGAGCCAGACCAGGCGCCGAGACTCGTACGAGCAGCTCGCAGAGCACGCCAGCGCAAGCGGATCAAGGCGGCGTGAGCCACCGCATCGAGCCGCTCGCAGACGGCTATGACCTCGACGCGTTCACCTGCGGGCATGCATCGCTTGATGCTTGGCTGCGTGAGCACGCCCACAACGCCACGCGCCAGGGCACGCGCACCTACCTCCTGCTGGAGAGCGACACCGACGTCGTCGCTGGCTACTTCGCAATCGCCCCGCACCTCCTCGAGCGCGCCGGGGCACCGCGTCGAATCGGCCGCGGCGCCCCGAACCGCATTCCGGCGATCCTTCTCGCGAAGCTCGCTCTCCGCGAGGATCTCCAGGGAGACGGACTCGGCGCCGACCTGCTGATCCAGGCCCTCACCACGATTCTCAACGCCGCCCGCTCAGCCGGGGGTCGCCTCGTCGTCGTCGACGCGATCGACGACAACGCAGCCCGCTTCTACCGAGCCCACGACTTCGAGCCCTCGCCAGAGAACCCACACCGGCTCATCCTCAAGCTCAGCACAGTCGCTCAGGCACTTGACCTCCCGTGGCCGTAGCTAGTCGAGGGCGATCGCGACGTACTTCGTCTCGAGGTACTCCTCGATCCCCTCGTAGCCGCCCTCGCGGCCGAAGCCCGACTGCTTGATGCCGCCGAAGGGGGCGGCGGGGTTGGAGACCATGCCCTGGTTGAGGCCGATCATCCCGGTCTGCAGGCGCTCGCTGACGCGCAGCGCGCGCTTGAGGTCGCGCGTGAAGAGATAGGCGACGAGCCCGTACTCGGTCGCGTTGGCCGCCGCGACCGCCTCGTCCTCGCTCTCGAACGTCGCGACCGGCGCGACCGGTCCGAAGATCTCCTCGCGCAGCACGCGCGCGTCGGGCGCGACGTCGGCGAGCACGGTCGGGGCGTAGAAGTGACCGGGCCCGTCGAGCGCGCGGCCGCCGACGACGCAGCGCGCGCCGTTCTCGGTCGCGTCGAGCACGAGCTCCTCCACCTTGGCGCGCGTGTCCTCATCGACGAGCGGGCCGACCTCGACGTCGTCCTCGGTGCCGCGCCCGACCTTCAGCGCGCCCATCCGCTCGGCCAGCTTCGCGGTGAACTCGTCCGCGATCGAGGCCGCGACGTGGAAGCGGTTCGCGGCCGTGCAGGCCTCACCGACGTTGCGCATCTTCGCGACCATCGCGCCGTCGACGGCGGCGTCGAGGTCGGCGTCCTCGAAGACGACGAAGGGCGCATTGCCGCCGAGCTCCATCGACATCTTGAGCACGTTCGGCGCGGCCAGCTCGATCAGCTTGCGGCCGACCTCCGTCGAGCCGGTGAAGGACAGCTTGCGCAGGCGCGGGTCCTCCAGCAGCGGCGCGCTGACGCTGCTCGCCGACGACGCCGTCACGACGTTCAGCACGCCGTCCGGCAGGCCCGCATCCCGCAGGATCTCGGCCAGCGCGAGCATCGACAGCGGCGTCAGCTTCGCCGGCTTGACGACCATCGTGCAGCCGGCCGCGACCGCCGGGCCGATCTTGCGTGCGCCCATCGCGGCCGGGAAGTTCCAGGGCGTGATCAGCAGGCAGGGACCGACCGGCTGCTTCATCGTCAGCAGCCGTCCTCTGCCGTTCGGCGCCGTCGCGAAGCGGCCGTCGATCCGCACCGCCTCCTCCGCGTTCCAGCGCAGGAACTCGGCGGCGTAGGCGATCTCCGCCTTCGACTCGGCGACCGCCTTGCCCATCTCCAGCGTCATCAGCAGCGCCAGCTCGTCGGCGCGCGCGACCATCTGCTCGAACGCGCGCCGCAGGATCTCGCCGCGCTCGCGCGGCGGATGCGCCGCCCATGCCTCCTGCGCGGCGACGGCCGCGTCGAGCGCTGCGAGCGCGTCGGCCGCGGTCGCGTCGGCGACCTCGCACAGCGACTCGCCGGTGGCGGGGTCCTCGACTGCAAGCGTCGCGCCGCCCTCGGCGTCGCGCCACTCGCCGCCGATCAGCAGCCCCTTGGGGACGCGTCCGACGATCTCCTGCTCACGCGACGAGACGGACATCCAGGCTGAGCGTAGCGCGGGGCCACGCTCGGGCCGCGGGAAGCCGCTGTGCCGCCATCGGATGAAAACCTATACATCTAGATATTACATGTGTAGACTTTCATCCGCATGCGACCTGAGAGAGTTGCGGGGATAGCGCGGCACACCGGCGGAACCATCACCTCCGCCGAGGCGATCGCCGCCGGCGCGCGCTGGGAGGACCTCTACGGGATGCGTGACAGCGGCGCCCTGGTGGAGGTGTCACGCGGGATCTACCGGCTTGCCGATGCGCCCGCCACGGCGCACCTCGATCTCCTGGCCGTCTGCCGACGCGTGCCCGACGGCACGATCTGCCTCAACTCCGCCGCCAGCTACTGGGACCTGAGCGACGAGCTGCCGAGGACCGTGCACGTGGCGGTGGCGCGCGGCCGCCACCGCCCGCGGATCGCGTATCCCCCAACCCGGGTCCACGTCTTCGCGACCGCCACCTTCGACCTCGGCCGCGAGCTGCGGCAGATCGAGTCCGGCGAGCGCATCGCGGTGAGCTCGCGCGAGCGGACCGTCGTCGACCTCATGCGCATGCACACGCGGGTCGGCCGCGATCAAGCGCTCGCCGCCTTGCGCTCCTACCTGGCGAGCGAGGGCGCACGCCCGGGCGAGCTGCTCGCACTCGCCCGTCGGTTGCGGGCCGGCACCATCGTCGCCGCTGCCATGGAGCCTCTGCTCGCGTGACCGAGTACACCCCTCGGCAGGCCTATGCGGCGCTGCAGAAGCTTGCACGCGATCAGGGACGTACGAGCCAGCAGCTGTTCGAGCTGTACGTGCACGAGCGGTTCCTTGCGCGGCTAGCCGGATCGCCGCTCGCACAGCGCTTCGTGCTCAAGGGCGGCATGCTGCTCGCGGTGCTCGACGTTCGGCGCCCCACCCGCGACGCCGATCTGCTCGCGCGCGCGCTCGTGAACGAGCCGGAGGCGATTCGAGCGATCGTGAGCCAGATCGCCGCGGAGCTGATGCGCGACGGAGTCGTCTTCGACGCGGCAAGCATGACGATCGAGACGATCCGCGAGGACGCGGACTACCCCGGCGTGCGGGTCAAGCTGCCGGCAGGTCTTGCTGGCGCGCAACTGCGTCTCACGATCGACCTGTCGTTCGGCGATCCGATCGATCCGCAGCGCATCGAGTACCCGACGCTGCTCGAGGACGCGAGGTTTCCACTGCTGGGCTACCGGTTGGAGAGCGTGATCGCCGAGAAGACGATCACGATGATCAGCCTCGGCGACGCGAACACGCGCGATCGCGACTACGCCGACGTCTACCTGCTCTCGCGCGTCCATCCCCTTGAGGCGTTGGCGATGCGCTCCGCGCTGCGGACCGTGGCCGAGCACCGCGGCGTCGAGATCCGTCCACTCCGACCCCTGGTCGACACGCTGCGCACGAGCCGCCAGACGTCATGGACCGCGTTCCGAGCACGCGCTGGATTGAACGCGCTCCCGGAGCGTTTCTCCGATGTCGTCGAGGCCGTCGTCGCCTTCGTGGACGGTCTCGCGGTCGACGGGATCGATCGATGGAGCCCGGCAGCTGCGCGCTGGGAGCCCGCCTGAGTCAATCGCGGTCGGGATCTCGATCTGCCGCGCCTGGCTCCTCCAGCCGCGCCGCCGCGCGCCAGCGCACGCGGACGTCCTCGTAGGTGATGCCCGGCTCGACCTCCTCGGGCAGGTTCTCGCGCTCGCTGCCGGAGGCGGTCTCGAGCCTGCCGCGGCGGCCGCGCTCGGTCACCTCGCCGTGCAGCTCGACGTCCGTCTCGGGTCTGCTGCGGAAGCGCAGGCGCTTCGCCTTCACGCTCGCGCCGATCTCAACGTCCGGCTGTTCGATGCGATCGGGGTCGTCGCCCTTGCGCGTCATCCCGCTCACTCCTCCTGCGCCTCGCGCACGTCGCGGATCGTGATGCGCCCCTCGGGGCCGCTGCCCTCGATCCGCTGCAGCTCCACGCCGAGGCTCTCGGCTTCGCGCATCGCCGCCTGCGTCGCGTTGCGGTCCTCGGCCTTGCGCTGCTTGCGCCGCTCGCCGACCTCGATCGCCTTGCGCGTCGCCGCGAGGCCCAGCCCCTTCGCCTCGTCCGCCGCGGCCGAGCGCAGCTCGTGGACGACGAGCTTCGCGGCGAGCTTCGCGATGCCCTTCGCGCTCGCGCCGCCGATTCCGCCGCCGGCGCCGCCCTCACCCTGCAGCGCCCCGCTGACGACGCCCTCCAGCTCGCCGAGCGCCTGCCCGGCTCCCTCGCCGAGGTCGCCCACGGCCTGACCCGCACCCTCGCCCACGTCTCCGACGGCCTGACTCGCGCCTTCGCCGACGTCACCCACCGCCTGCCCTGCGCCCTCGCCGATCTCGCCAACCGCCTCGCCGGCGCCCGAGCCGACGTCCTTCACCGCGCCCTCGGCACCTTCGCCGATGCTCTCGACCGCTTCGCCGGTCTCACCGAGCGCATGGCCCGCGCCCTCGCCCACGTGCTCCACCGTCCGCCCGAGGCTCTTGACGAGCTCGGGGTTGCGGTCGACCGTCGTGAGGACGCGGTCGACGATCGCCGTGACGTGGTCGAGCCGGACCTTCAGCAGCGCCTGCGCCTCGACGCCCTTGATGTCGATCCGCAGCCTGCCGAGGTGCACGTCGACGCCGGCATTCAGTCTCACGAGGCTCAGCACTCTCGCCGTTAGCGCGACGTGTGCGTCGAGGTCGTCGACCTCCAGGTGGATCGAGTCGACCTTGACGACCGGGATGGCCAGCAGGACGTCCGGGTCGCCGCGCGGATCGCCGTCGCCGGCGAGCGCGTATGCCTCGTACTCGCGCTCCGCAACCGTGCCCTCCCCGCCGAGGTTCTGCGCGAAGCGGTACTTCTCGACCTTCTCCGACGCTCTGCGCCCGTTGCCCGCGCCACTCGTTCTGCGTCGCGCTCTCGTCGTCGGCGCGGCCATCAGCGACCGCCTCTCGCGACGCCCTGACCGACGCCGGCGACGCCCCGGCCCGCGCCCTGACCGACGCCCTCGACGCCCTGCGCCGCGCCCTGCCCGACGCCCGCCACTCCGCGGTTCGCGCCCTGGCCGACCTGCCTGGTCGCCTGGCCCGCACCCTTGCCGACGTCCTGCACGGCGCTCTCGGCGCCCTCGCCGACGTCCTCGACCGCCTCGCCCGCTTCGCCGAGCAGGTGGCCGCTGCCCTTGCCGACCTCCTCGGCCGCCCGGCCGACGCTCTCCAGCAACTCGGGGTTGCGGTCGAGCGACATCAGGACGCGCTCGAGGATCCGGCTGACGTTGTCGAGGCGCGCCTTCAGCAGCGCCTGCGCCTCCACGCCCTCGATCCGCAGCTCGACTCTGCCGAGGCTCACGTCCACGCCGACGCTGATCTCCACGAGGTCGCGGACCTCGGCCATCACCGCCACCTGCGCGCGCAGGTCGTCGACCTCGATGTCGATCTCGTCGACCTTGACGACCGGGACGTCGAGCAGCACGTCGGGCCCGTCAGGCAGGTCGACCGGGTCGAGGATCGAGTAGTCGGGGTACTCGCTTCTGATCCGAGTGCGGGGGGATCTGTGCCCGTTGCCGGGGCTCATCATCTGCCCTGCTGGGACGCCTGCTCGCGCACCCGCCGGACCTCCGACGCCAGCTCGCCCACGCGGTAGCCCGCCTTGCCGACCTCGACGGCGGCACCGCCGAGCGCCTTGGCCGTCGAGCGGAGCGCATCCTTCGTGTCGTCGCCTGATGGCTTGGGCAGGTGCGGCATCGAGACGTGCGGCATGGAGACGTGCGGCAGCGAGATGCCTCCGCCCTTCTTGCCGACGAACGGGATCGATGACTTCTTGCCGCGCCCGTTGCGCGCCAGCACGACCCCGCCGACGATCGCGGCGGCCGCCGCGCCTCCCGCGATGGCCGGGACCTTCACCTTGTCGGCGATCTGATGCAGCGTGCCTCCGGCGCCCTCAGCGGTGCCGTTCGCACGCTCTGGGGTCGCTCTCGACGCGGCTCTCGAACGCGACGCGCCGGAATCCGTCGGCCGGCCGTTGGCTCTCGCGCGGCTCCGCGATCCGCCGGCTCTCGCGCGGGTGCGCGAGCCGTTCGATCTGCTCGTTCTTCTGGCGGAGCGGGTGCTGCCCGCGCTCCGGGCTCTCGTCTCAGCCATCGTCCCTCACCCTCGCTCACCTGCTTATGTGAATCTCTCGGTTACCCGTGGCAGGTGCCGTCAAACGGCATTGGCGCGGCCGCGCTCAACTCGCGAGGCGTCTCTCAACCGCGCCCGCCACGCGCGCGAGATCCAGCTTGCGCAGACGGCCGTACGCCACCCGCGCGCCCGCCCCGAGTACCACGCCGACCGCGAGCGCTCGCGCCCCGCCGAGGCGATGGCGATGCTCGCCCGCGGGCTGCTCGTCGCGCTTCGGCGGCGACTGGCGCAGGTACGAGTCGACCGCCGACGCGGCGATCCGCTGGAGGTCGATCGCCATCGCCGACCCCCTACTTCGCCTCGTGGCGCAGCAGCTTGTAGGTGACCGCCGCGGCCGCGGTGCCGACGGCGAGCGACGCGCCGATCGCGCGCGGCGCTCCGGGCCGCTTGCCGGCCACCCGGTCGAGGACCACCCGCTTGAG
>DATHEP010000500.1:0-9843 GCA_035318525.1 Conexibacter sp. | reverse complement strand
CTTCTGCGCGCAGCTCGGCTACTCGTACGGCGCCGAGATGACGGAGGCGATCGCCGCCGCCAGGTCCGGCACGCGCACGAGCGCGAGCAGCGGGCCGAACAGCTCCTCGGTCAGGACGCGATGGCCGTCGGGGACGTCGTCGAGGATCGTCGGACCGAGCAGGGCGCCGCCGGGGCCGGCGGCGCCGCGCCCGTCGAGCGCGACCGAGACGCCGTCATGCTCGGCGTCGGCGATCTCGCGCACGAGCCGGTCGCGCGCCTCGCTGGAGACGAGCGGGCAGACGTCGGTCGCCGGGTCGTCGCCGGCGCCGACGCGCAGCTCGGCGGCGGCGGCGAGCAGCCGGTCGCGCGCGGTGTCCTGCTGCTCCGGCGTGCCGACGAGCACGGCCACGGAGCCGGCGAGGCAGCGCTGGCCGGCGGCGCCGAAGGCGGAGCCCATCACGCCCGTCTCCATCAGCGCAGGGTCTGCGTCGGGCATGATCACGAGCGAGTTCTTCGCGCCGCCGAGCGCCTGCACGCGCTTGCCGGCCGCGGCGCCGCGCAGCATCACGTGCCGCGCCGTGGACGCCTGGCCGACGAACGAGATCGCGTCGACGCCGCGATGGTCGAGCAGGGCGTTGACGACGTCGTGGGAGCCGTGCACGAGCCCGACGAGGCCGGCGGGGATCTCCGCGATCCCGGCCGCCAGCTCGACGATCCGCTCCGCCGTGAGCGGGTCGCGCTCGCTCGGCTTGAGGACGATCGCGTTGCCGGCCGCCAGCGCGTAGGGCAGGAACCAGAGCGGGATCATCGCGGGGAAGTTGAACGGCGTGATCGCCGCGACAACGCCGACCGGCTGGCGGATCAGCTCGACGTCGACCCCGCCGGCGACGCCCTCGAGCCCCTCGCCCTTCAGCAGCTGCGGCATCGCGCAGGCCAGCTCGCACGACTCGATCCCGCGCCCGACCTCGGCGCGTGCGTCAGCGAGCGTCTTGCCCATGTCGCGCGTGACGAGCGCCGCCAGCTCGTCGCGGTGCGCGTCGAGCACCTCGCGCAGGCGGAAGATCGCGCGGGCGCGTACGAGCGGCGAGGTCTCGCGCCACGCCGGCTGGGCGGCGCGCGCGGCCGCGACGGCAGCGTCGACGTCGGCCGGGCCGCTCAGCGGCACGTGCGCGAGCAACTCGCCGGTGGCGGGGTCGCGGTCCTCGATCGTCGCCTCGGTGCTCGCCGGCGTCCATGCGCCGTCCACGAAGTTCGCGAGCGTGCGGACCCCGGTGGCGGGGTCGGTCGTCTGCAAGGTCTTTGTCATCGCCGTCGTCTCCGGTCGTCGCGTCGTCTCCCTGCGAGGCTGGCAGCGCGCGACGGCGCGCGGGAGGGGACGATCTGTCGCGCGTCGCGCGCGGGGGCGCGACGCTCCGTCGCCTGCGGCAGCTCGCCGGCGTAGCGGCGCGCCTCGAGCGCGACGTGCAGGCGCAGCAGCGCGCGCGGGTCGTCGAGGTCGACGGCGAGCAGCCGCTCGATCCGCTCGATGCGGCGGTACAGCGCCTGGCGGTTGAGGTGCAGCGCGCGCGCCGTCTCCGCCTTGCGCCCACCGTGCGCGCAGAGCGCCTCGAGCGTCGGCAGCAGGCGGTGCGCGCGGCGGCGGTCGTGCGCGATCAGCGGGCCGAGCGTGCGCTCGACGAGCGCCGCCAGCTCGGGATCCTCGCGCCAGCGCCACAGCAGTCGAGAGAGCTCGAGCGCGTCGACGTCGTGCCACGCCGCAGCAGGCAGCGCGACGGCGCAGGCGGCGCCGTCGGCGGCCAGCGCAAGCGCCGCGCCGGCCTCCTCCCAGCCGACCGCGCGGCCGGCAGCGACAGCCACCTCGCGCGGGCCGAGCCGCCGCGCGAGCGCGCCCCGCAGCGCGGCGGCGACGGCGTCCGCGGCCCCCGGCCGAGCTGCCGGCTCGCGCAGCGCGACGAGCGCAAGCAGGCGCCCGGGGACCCGGCCCGAACCCAGCAGCACGGACGCGCCGCGCCCCTCCAGCGCGTGGCGCGCGTCGGCCAGCGCCGCCTCCCACGCGCCCGCCGCCGGTGGCGGACCGCCGCCCGCCTCGGCCGCGAGCGGGAGCAGCTCGCGTGCGTCCGGGAAGCCGACGGCGCGCGCCTGCGCGACCGCCTCGCCGGCCGCGATGCGGCCCTCGGCGAGATCGGCGAGCAGCTCGCCCCGCTCACGCGCGCGCAGCTCGTCCTCCTGGCGCGTGCGCAGCAGCGCGAGCGAGACGATGCCGGCGGCGCGCTCGACGGCGACCTCGGCCAGCGCGTCGAGCGGCCGCTCGAGCGGCAGCGCGACGAGCTGGCCGGGGCGCGCCTGCGTGCCGGTCGCGACCGGGCGGGCGAGCACGCCGCGCCACGGCACTCCCGCGGCGCGCCCGCGCGCCGTCTCCCAGGCGGCGACCGCGTCGGGGGCGCCGCCCGCCGGGCCGGCGTGGAATAGCAGCGAGCCGTCGCCGTCCTCGAGCAGGACCGGATTGCCGACGTGCTCCGCCAGCGCCCGCAGCACGCCGGGCACGCCGTGCCCGTCGAGCATCAGCGCGACCAGCTCGCGGTGGATCTCGTCGCCGCGCCGCAGCAGCGCGTACTGGCGGTTGACGAGCTCGGTGTGGACCGCCTCGGTGACGGCGACGAACAGGACCTCGCGGCGCAGCGCCACGAGCGGCAGCCCGCGCGCCTCGGCGGCCTCGACGAGCGCCCGCGGCAGCGTCTCGAACGCCCCGCCCAGCTCGACCACGAGCGCCGCCACGTCGCGCTCCGCCAGCTCCGCGACGAAGCGCCGCTGGCCGTCGGCGCGGCGCGCGATCCCCATGCCGGTTGTCAGCAGCAGCTCGCCGCCGCGCAGCAGCGAGGCGATGTTCGGCACCTCGCCGGCGTGCACCCAGCGAAGCGGGCGGTCGAGCCCGGCCCGCCCGCCGACGACCTCCGGCAGGCCGCGCCGCAGCACCGGCAGCGCGAGCGCCTCTGCCACGGTCACACGTCCCAGCGGCACGCTCACGCGGCGCCCTCCACGAGCTGCTCGCGCCCGACCGCGAGCGTCGCCGCGCCCAGGTGCACGACGGCCGCCGCGACGGCCGCGGCGACGGCGGCAGCCGTGAAGGCCGCCCACGTGCCGGCCTGCTCGATCAGCGTTCCACCGAGCGCCGCGCCGAGCGCCGCGCCCGTGAAGATGCTGCTGCCGAGCCAGGTGTAGGCCTCCGTCACCGTGCCGCTGGGCGCAAGCTGCCCGGTGAGCGCGTAGACGATCGCGAAGATCGGCGCGGCGGTCGCGCCGGCAAGCCCGACGAGCACGCCGAGCACGAGCAGGCTCGACGCCGGCGCGAGCAGCGCGTGCCCGACGGCAGCGAGAGCGAACAGCGCGGCGAGCTCGCGCGCCGGTGCCGCCGGCGCGCGGCGGTGCGCCGTCGCGACGCCCGCGATCAGGCTCGTCAGGCAGTAGACGCTCAGCAGCACGCCGACCGCCGAGGGGTGACCGGCGTCGCTGGCACTCGCGACGAGCGCGACCTCGTTGGCGCCGAACATCGCGCCGAGCGCCGCGATCGCGACGAGCAGCGTGCGGATCCCGCGCCGCCGCAGCGGGGCGCCCGGGACGCGGCGGCGCGCAGACCCGCCGGGCACCTTTCGCGACTCGCGTGTAGCAGCGAACAGCGCAGAGGCGCCGAACGCGACCGCCGCGCAGGCGGCGAGCCCGCCCGCCGCCGAGCGCGCGCCGATGAGCGTCACGAACACGAGCGGCCCGAGCGTGAACGAGACCTCCTGCAGCGAGGCCTCGAGCGACAGCGCGGCGTGGCGCTGGTCGGCGTCGTCGAGCAGACGGCCGAGCAGCACGCGCATGCACGACTCGATCGGCGGGTGCGCGGCGCCGATCGCGAGCGCGATCGGCACGAGCGCGACCGGCGGCGCGCCGGCCGGCAACGCCGCGGCGGCGGCCAGCGCGAGCCCCGACGCGGTCGCGCTCGCCAGCAGCACGAGCGTCTGGCCGAGCGCGTCGATCGCGCGGCCGACGAACGGCGCGCACGTCGCGACGCCGATCGCGAAGCCGGCGGCGGCGAGGCCGCCCAGCTCATAGCCGCCGCCCAGCTCGCGCACGCGCAGGATCAGCAACAGGCCGATCGCGCCGGTCGGCGTGCGGCCGAGCACCGACAGTGCGAACAGACGCGCGATCCCCGGCCGCCGCAGCACGGCGACCGGCCGCGAGCGGCGCGCGAACTCGAGGACCCGTGCCGTCACGACGGCACCCCTAGCGGGCCGCGACGGCGGCGGCGGCGCCGGCGCGCGGGTCCGAGCCGGCCTCGAGCTCGCCGGCGGCGGTGCGGCGCGCGAGCTGGGCGTGGCCGACGAGGTCGTCTCCGGGCTGCAGCTCGCGAGCGCCGGCGATGCGCACGCCGGCGTCGCGCTCGATCGCCAGGCCGCCGTCCTCCTCGACGATCCAGCGGGGCGCGGCGACCGCCTCGGCTGCGCTCGCGCCGCGCAGCAGCCGCAGCAGCACCTGCAGGTGGATCTGCGGCTGCGCGAGGCCGCCCATCGTGCCGTGCACGCCCTCGACGGCGCCGTCGCGCAGCACGAGCACGGGCATCAGCGAGTGCGGCGGCCGCGCGCCGCCGCGCAGCGCGTTCGGCGCATCGGGCGCAAGCGAGAAGCCGGCGCCGCGGTTGTGGCAGAGGATCCCCGTCGCCGGCTCGAGCACGCCGGCGCCGAACGCCCAGAAGACGCTCTGGATCAGCGACACGCTGTGACCCTCGTCGTCGAGCGCGACGATCGCGACGGTGTCGCCGCCGGGCGTGTGCGCGGCGCTGCCGGCCGCCGCGGCCGGCTCCCCCACTGACGCGCGCGCGGCGGCCAGCAGCTCGGCCGCGTGCGCGGGGCCGAGCAGCCGCGCGAGCGGCGTCGCGGCCTGCCGCGGGTCGGCGAGATGGGCGTCGCGGTCGCGCGCGGCCAGCCGGCACAGCTCGGCGAGCAGTGCCAGCGACGGCCCGAGCGGGTCGGGCGCGTCGCCGAGCGGGGCGAGCGCGCCGAGCAGCTCCAGCAGCGCGAAGCCCTGCGAGTTGGGCGGCGCCGTCGCGACCTCGACGTCCGCATAGCCGCCCAGCAGCGGCGTCGCGAGCTCGGTCGCGTGGGCGGCGAGGTCCTCACGGTCGAGCGGCGCGCCGAGCGTGCGCAGGCCGGCGAGGAGCGCAGCGCCGATCTCACCCTCGTAGAGCGCCTCCGCGCCGCCCTCCGCGAGCGCCCGCAGCGTGCGCGCGAGCGCGGGCTGGCGGAGCGTCGCGCCGGGGGTCAGCGGCACGCCGTCGGGCGCGAAGACGGATCGCAGGCCGGGGTCGCCGGCGAGCAGCGCCTGCTCACGCGCAAGCGCGCGGCCGAGTGGCGCGGAGACCGGGACGCCCTCGTCCGCATGGGCGATCGCGGCCGCGAGCAGCTCGCGCCACGGCAGCCGCGCGCCGAGCGCCGCGAGCGAGGCCCATGCGGCGACGGCGCCCGGAACGGTGATCGGATCGACGCCGCGGATCGGCATCGCGGCGTGGCGCGCGCGCAGCGCGTCCGCGTCGACCGCACGCGCCGCCGCGCCGCTGCCGTTGAGGACGCGCAGCGTGCCGTCGGGCGCGCCGGCGAGCGCGATCGCGTCGCCGCCGAGCGCGCAGTCCTGCGGCGCGACGACCGTCAGCACGGCGGCTGCGGCGAGCGCGGCGTCGAGCGCTGTGCCGCCGACGCGGAAGGCGGCGACGCCGGCCTCCGTCGCGAGGCGGTGCGGTGTCGCGAGCGCGAGCCGCCCGCCGCCGCTCACGGCAAGCGCTCCGCGGCGACGCCGTCGCGCACGCGCGCGAAGAAGCCCTCCTCGCCGAGCCCGCCGCCCTTGAACAGCAGCTCCAGCCCGTCGACGGCGCGCCCCGGCGCATGCGCGCGGCACAGCGGCGCACCGGGCAGCATCGGCGCACTCACGTCGACGGCGGCGATGCCGAGCGCGCGTGCGCCGGCGCTGCTCGTGTCGCCGCCGGTGAACAGCAGGCGCCGCACGTCGCCGCGCGCGACGGCCTGCTCGCCGAGGCGCGCGAGCGCCGGCCCGACGACCGCCTCCACGCCCCCGCCCCCGGCGCGCTCGCGCACGGCCGCGACGCGCGGATCGCGCGGGCCGACAGCGGTGTGGACGACGACCGAGCGCCCGGCGCCGAGCGCCGCGTCGAGCCGCTCGGCGGCGTCGGCGAGCAGCGCGTCGGCGCCGTCGCCGAGCAGCGCCGGAGTGTCGAGCGCGAGCTCCTCGAAGCCGTTCGCCGCCGCCCATGCGACCTGGCGGCCGGTCACCTCCGAGCAGCTGCCCGACAGCACGACGAGGCGCTCGACAGGCTCGGCCAGGATCGGCGCGCGCGGCGCTGTCACCCCACGCCGCTGCCAGTGCTCCACGAGCGCGTACTCGACGCCCGAGGACCCGACCACGAGGCGCACCTCTCCGCTCGCGCCGGCGGTCGCGATCGCCGCGCCGGCCGCCGCGAGGTCCTCCGCGTCAGCGACGTCGAGCAGGCAGACGCGCGCGCCGTCCGCGCGCAGCTTCCCGAGCTGGCGTTCGACGCTGCCGGCGCCGGCGAGGTGCGTCAGCACGAGGCCGCTCGGCAGGTCGGTCTGCGCGGCGAGGTGGCGCAGCAGGTCCGCTTCGCGCATCGGCGTGACGGGATGCTCGGCGATCGGGTGGCGGTCGAGCCGGCGCACGCCGCCGTCGGCGCCGACGCGCGCGAACAGGTTGCCGAACACGCACCAGCGGCCGAGCGCCGGCACGCCGACGAGCAGCGGCACCCACGCGCCGCCGAGCGCGCGCAGCCCCTCCTCGGTCGCCGCGCCGACGCTGCCGGCGTGCGGCGCGGAGTCGAACGTCGAGCAGACCTTGTAGTGGCAGAGCGGCGCCTCGAGCGCGGCGAGCGCCGTCAGCCCGCTGCGCACCTCGCGCCGCAGCTCGTCCTCGGGCAGCGTGCGCGTGGCGCCGGCGACGCCGACGGCCTCGTAGTCACCGAGCTCTGCCAGCTGCGCGCGCGTCGGCGGCGCGATGAAGAGCGCGGCGCGCACGCCGCCGCGCGTGAGCGCGTCGAGCGCGTCGGTCGCGCCGGTGAAGTCGTCGGCGTACCAGGTCAGCCACGGGCGGCTCATCGCGCGCCCCCAAACGCCGCCAGCGAGGCGGCCAGCTCGGGCACGTCGGGCGCGAGCTCCTCGATCGTGCGGCCGGCGCGGGCGCCCTCGGCGGCGGCGCGCAGCGCCCGCACCCCGCCCGCGATCCCGTGCGGGTGGCCGACGATCGCTCCGCCGGCGAGGTAGACGAGGTCGGGGCCGTCGGCGGCCGCCACGGTGTCGCGCAGCTGCTCGCCCCACTGCCCGGCGGACAGGACCGGCATCACGGGCGCGTGCGACCCCGCCGCGCGGCAGGCCGCCAGCGAGGCGGCGACGCTCTCGTCGGCCTCGAAGAACTTCGAGCGCAGCCCGCCGACGTGCAGCTGGTCGACGCCGGCGAGGCGCCACACGCGCACGTGCGCGGCGGGGCCCAGCGCGCTCGTGCCGCGGCCCACCAGCCCCCACCCGGCGCGGTGGCCGTGCAGCGGCAGCAGCTCGCGCCGGCGCAGCTCGAGCACGCCCGCGAGCCCGACGGCGTGCACGCACACCATCGCCGCGCCGGCGCCCTCGGTGGCCGCCAGCTCGGCGCCCCGCAGCATGTGCTCGACGCTGCCGCTCACGTTCGGGGCGTAGGCGACGCGCCGACCCTGCCGCAGCTCGACCGCGCGCAGCGCGCCGCGCACGCACGCGATCCGCTCGGCGAGCGGCGAGTAAGGCGGATCGCCGATCAGCTCGTCGTCCTTGACGAAGTCGATCCCGCCCTCGGCCAGCTCGGCGACGAGCGCTCCCGTCTGCTCGGGCGAGAGGCCGACGGACGGCTTGACGATCGTGCCGATCAGCGGCCGCTCTGCGACGCCGCTCAGCCGGCGTGTCCCGGCGACGCCGAACGCAGGGCCGGGGAACGCCCGCTCCAGCTCCTCCGGCAGCGCGAAGTCGAGCAGCCGCAGCGCGACCGGGTCGCGCAGCTCGAAGACGTTGCCGGCGAGCGTGGCGACGAGCTGCGGCAGGCTCGGCTCGAGGTTGTCCGGCGGGACGTCGATCGTCACGCGCGCGACGCGCGTCCCGTCGCGCCCGTCGGCGACCGGCTCGACGGCGGCGACGACCGCCGCGTGGCGCGCGCGCAGCTCCGGCGTCTCGCCGGGGACGGCTGTGAACGTGCCCGAGGAGAGCTCCCCGGCGACCGCCGCTGCGGCGCGCTCGGGGTCGCGCGACTCGAGCTCGTAGCGGGCGCGGATCACGGGCGGCTCCGCCTCAGGCGCCGAGACGGGCGACCGCGCTCTGGACCGGCTGCCCCGGCTCCACGCCGGCGGCCGCGGCGACCTCGTTCACGTGCGAGACGACGCCGTACTCCCAATGGTCGCGCGCGTCGCCGATGCATGCCGTGTCGTGGCTCAGCGTCGCGCCGGCCACGCCGATCTCCTGCAGCATCGCGAGCGCGGCGATGCCGGCGCGGTCCTTGCCGACGCCCGCGTCGTTGAAGAAGCACGCGCCGAGCACGTGGCGCGTCGCGAACTCGCCCGAGCTCACGCCGCCGTGGGAGGCGGACACGACGATGCTGCCGGCATCGGCCTCGGCGACCGAGGAGATCGAGTCCATCAGGACGACCGGCCGATCGCCCGCATGCGTGATCGTGTGTTTGAACATGCGGGCCACGCTACGCTCGGGCATGCCCCATGGGTAGACTTGATTCTCTTGGGATCCTCAAAGCAATGCTTTGATGAATCTTCAGCAACTGACCTACTTCGTCACAACCGCGCGACGCGGCTCCTTCAGCGCCGCCGCCGAGGAGCTGCGCCTCACGCAGCCCGGCGTCAGCGACCAGGTCCGGCGGCTCGAGGGTGAGCTCGGAATGCCGCTCTTCACGCGCGTCGGGCGCGGCCTCGAGCTGACCGCCGCGGGGCGCACCTTCCTGCCGCACGCCGAGCACGCGCTCGTTGCCGTCGAGCGCGCGGCCGAGTCGGTCGTCGAGGTGCGCAAGCTGCGTGGCGGACAGGTCACGTTTGGCCTCTTCCGCAACGCCGACTACTCGCTGCTGCCGCGGCTGCTCAAGGACTTCCACGAGCGCCACCCGGACGTGCGCGTCAAGGTCCTCGGGCAGAACTCGGGGCAGACGGCCGAGGACGTTCGCGCCGGGCGGCTCGAAGCGGCCCTGGTCGCGGGCCCGGTCGACCCGGCCGGACTCGACGTGCACCCGATCGCGAGCGACGAGGTGCTCGTCGTCGGCGCCGACCTTGCCGAGCGCCGCGCCCCGCTCACGATCGAGGAGCTCGCCGCGCGGCCGCTGATCCTCTACGACGTGCAGTACGAGTACCGCGACACGACGCGGCGCCAGCTCGAGGAGCAGGCGCAGCGCGCCGGCGTGCGGCTCGAGCCGCTGTTCGACGTCGAGCACCTCGAGGGCGCGCTGGCGCTTGCCGCGCTCGGGCTCGGCGACACGCTCGCAACGCGCGCCGTCACGCGGCACCGCAGCTTCCCGGAGAACCTGCGCGGCGTCCCGCTCGCCGAACCGATGTTCGACCGCTACGTGCTCGTGCACCGGGCCGGATCGCCGCTGACGCCGCCGACGCGGGAGCTCGCGAGCCTCGCAAGCGGCCACCTGCAGGCGTTCGAGCGGCAGCTCGCCGACGTGGCCCCGGCCGCCTGAGCGCAGGCTCTGACGCGCGGCTCAGCGCGCGCCGTCCCAGCCCGCCCGGCCGGCGCGCGCGACGACCTCGGTGCGGTTGCGGGCCCCGAGCCGCCGGCAGAGG
>DATHEP010000499.1:0-9787 GCA_035318525.1 Conexibacter sp. | reverse complement strand
CGCGACCGCCCGAGCGGAGCGCCGCCCACGCCGCCCACACCCCACCAACACGAATCCGAGCAGACCACCACCCTGGCCAACCAGCCAGAAACCGCCACCCTCTGCCAAACTCCGGACCGATGGACCTCGTCCCGACTCCAGACCAACTCGGCGCTGCCGCCGCGAACGTGTTCGACCGCGTCGTACGCGGCGGGCTTGCGGATCTGCGCCCGCTGCCGACGGCGATCATCGACGAGGGTCCCCAGCGGACCGTGCGGCGCTACCTCAGCTCGTCGCGCGAGCGGCCGGACCGTGAGGCGGGCGCGACGTTCGAGACCGATGGCTCCCCGCCCGTCCTGCTCGTCCCGCCGCTCGCCGCGCCCGCCAGCTGCTTCGACCTGCGGCGCGGCTGCAGCGTCGCCGAGCACCTGCTCGCGGCCGGGCACCGCACGTACGTCGTCGACTACGGCCCGATCGCCTTCGGCGACCGCAACCTCGGCATCGAGCACTGGGTCGACGAGGTCATCCCGCAGGCGATCGAAGCCGTCTCCGCGGACGCCGGCGGTGGGCAGGTGCAGCTCGTCGGCTGGTGCCTGGGCGGGATCATGGCGCTGCTAGTAGCTGCCGGCGACGAGCATCCGATCCGCTCAGTCGCGGTCGTCGCGAGCCCCTTCGACACACGCCAGGTGCCGCTCGTCGCGCCGCTGCGCCCGCTCGCGAACATCGCGGGCGGCTCGGTCGGGACGCTGGCCTACCGCGCGCTCGGCGTCGCGCCGGCGCCGCTCGTCAAGCGCATGTACAGACTTGCCGGCTTCGACAAGTACGTCATGAAGCCCCTCACGCTCGTGGCCAACCTCGACGACCGCGACTTCCTCGCGCAGGTCGAGGCGGTCGACCATTTCATGGGCAACATGCTCGCCTACCCCGGCCGCACGTTCGGCCAGATCTACCACCGCATGCTGCGCCGCAACGATCTGGCCGACGGCCGCATCAAGCTCGACGGCCGCACGATCGACCTCGCGGACGTGCGCGTCCCGGTGCTGTCGATCGCCGGCGAAGGCGACGGGATCGCGCCGCGCAAGGCGGTCCATCACGTCGCCGAGCTGCTGCCGAACGCACCGGAGGTGCGGATCGCGACCGCTCCCGGCGGCCACCTCGGCGTCCTGACCGGCCGCGCCGCTCGCCGCACGACGTGGCGCCTGCTCGAGGACTTCCTGCTCGCGACCGCGCTCACGCCCGAGCAGCGCAGAGCGAGACGGCACCTGCGCGCCGTGGCCTGAACGAGCACCACTGACGCCGATCGGGCGGCGGCACCGCCGGCGAAGCCGGTGGTGGGTGAGGACGCACGCGCGCGCGCCGATAGGCGCGTGTGCGCGCGCCCGGAGCCGACAGGACCCGCCCGCCAACGCGGCCCGGACCCGAGCGACGAGCTACAGCCCCGGCGGATGGCGGACGGTGAAGCCGCCGGTCCCGCGCGACGCCGTCTGCCAGCGCGAGCCGGTTGCGCGCAGCCCGCTCGTGTCGAAGCGCACGCCGGCGACCTGCATGAAGGCGTGCCCGCCGTTCGCGTAGATCGTGATCCATCTGCCCGGCCCCGGCTCGCCCCACTGCGCGAGCGCGCCGGAGACCATCGGCGCGGAGATCATCCCGGCGGCCGCGAACGCGAAGCTGATCGAGGCGGAGCAGTCATACGCCGTGTCGATCCAGGTCGAGTGCCCACCGCCGTAGCGGTAGGGCAGTCGCGCGATCTGGTTGCCGGCGGCGATCACCGCCTGCACGACCGGTGGCGCGCCGAGCGGCGCGACCGCGAGTCCCTGGTCGGTGAGGCCCGCCGCGCCGCCGGCGGGGATCCCGCTCGCGGCCAGCTCGGCGCGGATCTCGTCGTCCGAGCGCGGCTGCGGGAGCGTGGCGTCCTCGCGTCGCACGACCCCGGAGCCGCCGGCCGGCACGCCGACGGACGGGTCGACGGCGCGCGGATGCGGTCTCAGCCGGTCGACCGCCTGCGGCGCGCTCGTCGGCGCGGGCGCGCCGGCCGCCTGATCCGCGGATCCGCAACCGGCAAGCGGTGCGATGAGCGCGACCGCCGCGGCGGACGCGAGGGCGATCGAAGCAAGTTGCCTGCGCACGTCACCCTCGAGTATGGACGCCACGTTGCACGGGCGCGCCGTCGCCGCTCTTGATCTCCCCGTAAAGGTGCAGGGTGACGATCTCCGTAGCAGTACCATCAACCGCGACCGCGGGCGGTCACGGTGGGTGGCGGATCGCTCGCACTGCGGCCGGCGTGGGCCGGGGACGCACCGACGAGGAGGACGACGAGCAGCATGGCGGACAGCACCGACACACGGAAGGAGCGTCGCGCGGCTGCGCGCGAGGAGCGCGACCGCGCCGCCGAGGCTTCGAGACAGCGGCAGCGACAGCGGATCTGGCTGCTCGGCGGAGCGCTTGCGCTCGCGGCCGTGGTCGTCGTCGCGATCGCGCTCGCGACCGGCGGCGACGACAGACCCGAGGTCAGAAGCGGCGAGACGATCGCCGGCCAGACCGAGGCCAATGAGCGCTTCGCCGGAATCGCGCAGGACGGGATATCCGTCGGTGACCCGAGAGCGCCGGTGACGCTCGTCGAGTTCGCCGACCTCCAGTGCCCCTTCTGCCGCGACTACACCCAGCAGGTCATGCCGGCGCTCGTCGACTACGTGAGAGCCGGGGACCTGCGCATGGTCTTCCAGAATGTCGCCTTCATCGGGACCGACTCGGCCCGCGGCGCGCAGATGGCCGCGGCGGCTGGCCGCCAGGACAAGCTGTGGCAGTTCATCGACATCTTCTACGCGAACCAGGGCGAAGAGAATTCCGGCTACGTGACGGACGACTTCCTGCGCAGAGTCGGCGGCGGCGTCGAGGGGCTCGACGTCGACAGAGCGATGGACGACCGCGGCCTGCCGGAGATCCAGAGACAGCTCGACGAGGCGCAGACGGAGTGGCAGAGCGCCGGCTTCACCGGCACGCCGTCGTTCCTCGTCGGCCCGACCGGCGGCAGACTCGACGCGCTCGAGATCCAGTCGTTCGACGCGGGCGAGTTCACGGGAGCCATCGACAGAGCGCTCGCGCAGCAGAGATGAGCCGATGAGGGGGGACCGCACGCTGCACCGCGCTCTGATCGTCCTGGCGCTCGTCGGGATCGGGATCGCGGGCTATCTGACCTACGTCCACTATCAAGAGCTCACGCCGGCCTGCACCACCGGCGGCTGCGAGAGAGTCCAGAGCTCGAGATACGCGAAGGTCGCCGGCGTGCCGGTCCCCCTCATCGGCCTGCTCGGCTACGTCGCGATCTTCGCCTCGCTGCTCGTGCGCGGCGAGCTGGCGCGGCTGGCGACCGCCTTCATGGCGATCGGCGGCTTTGCCTTCAGCGTCTACCTGACCTACCTCGAGCTGTTCGAGATCGACGCGATCTGCCAGTGGTGCGTCGGCAGCGCCATCGTCATGACGCTGATCGCGATCGTCGCGACGATTCGGGTCCTGCGTGCACCGGACGACGGCGTCGAGGACGACGCCGACGACCGCGCGCCGCTGGCCGCGCCGGAGAGCGAACCTGTCTAGACGCTTCGCGCTCGCGCTAGCGCTCGCGTGCGTGGGCGCCGCGCTCGCCGGCTGCGGTGGATCCGACGGCACGAGCGCAGACGGCAGCGGCCGCGACGACCGCTTTGCCGTCGCCGAGCCGCTGCCGGCCGGGCTCGCTGGCAGACCGGCACCGCGCATCCGCCTCGCCGACGCGCGCGGCGGCACCTTCGACACGGGCGCGCTCGCCGGCGAGCCGTACCTCGTCACGTTCCTCTACGCGAACTGCCCCGACGTCTGCCCGCTGATCGGGGCGCAGCTGCGCGAGACGCTCTCGCGGCTCGGACCGGACGCGCGGCGCGTCCACGTCGTCGCCGTCAGCGTCGATCCGCGCGGCGACACGCCGGAGGCGGTCCGGACATGGCTTCGGCGCCAGCGCGAGCCGACGCGGTTCCGCTACCTGATCGGCTCCGAGCGCGAGCTGGAGCCGGTGTGGAGATCCTGGTACGCGGCGCCGCAGATCCCCGGCGATCCGGAGAGCGCTCACACGGCCGTCGTGTGGCTCGTGGACGCGCGCGGGCGGCTGACGGCGAAGGTCAGCGCCGGGCAGGCGTTCGACGCGGCGGGGCTCGCCCGCGACGTGCGCTCGCTCCTCTAACATCGAAGTCCTCCCCTGTTCCCCTGAGTCGTGCCGCTGGAGGTCATCCCATGCTCGAGCTGTTGCTCCCCCGCCTGAAGCGAGAGATCGAAGCGCGCCTCGACGAGCTGCGCCCGCTCGTGGCGGAAGCGGAACGGCTCGAGGCGGCGAAGGCGGCGATGCTGGCCGAGGCGGAGGCCGCCTCCCGTGCGGCGCGGCGCATGCCCCGCGGGACGCTGCGCGAGCTGGACGTCGCGACGCAGCGGAACGGCGCGACCGGCCTGCAGCGCCCGGCTCCCGCTGCGGACGACGCCGACGACGAGGCCGCGAACGGCCGCGCGGCGCGCGGCGCGAACCAGTCG
This sequence comes from Conexibacter sp., assembly GCA_035318525.1. Taxonomy (GTDB): domain Bacteria; phylum Actinomycetota; class Thermoleophilia; order Solirubrobacterales; family Solirubrobacteraceae; genus Conexibacter. The sequence continues at coordinate 5,260 of DATHEP010000499.1, read as the reverse complement.
GCGATCCTCGCGATCGTCGAGGAGCGGCCGGGCGTGTCGGTGGCGGAGATCGCCTCCGTAACGAAGATCGCGAAGCCGACGGTCGCGACGACCGTCTCGAAGATGAAGCGCGAGGGCCTGCTGGCCGACGAGGCGGGCGGCGTGAAGCTGGCGTCGCGTCAGCCGGTCACGCTCGGGCAGGTCGTGGCCGCTGCGCCCGCGCGCGACGAGGGCGTCAGCGACGAGGAGTGGGAGGCGGCGCGCCGCAACGCCGCCGCGTAGCGCTCAAGGCAGGCCACCGAGCCAGCGGCCGAGCGCGACGGCGGCGAGCCCGAGCGCGAGGCTGCCCAGCAGGTTCGCCGCGAGCGCACGGCCGCGTCCGTCGACGGCGAGGCGGTGGCTGTCGCGCATCCAGGTCGAGAAGGTCGTGTAGGAACCGAGCAGCCCTCCGCCGACGAGCAGCAGCGCGTCGCCGTGGAGGCTCAGTCCGGTGACGAGGCCGAGCAGCAGGCTGCCGGTCAGGTTCACCGCGAGGATCCCGTAGGGGAACCAGTCGGCGGTGCGGGCCGTGACGGCCGCGTCGAGCAGGAAGCGGGCGAGCGCGCCGAGGCCGCCGAACAGGGCGACCCCCACCCACGGCAGTACCCCGCCGCTCACGCCGCCGCCTGGGCCTGGGCGGGAGGGCGACGTCCCAGCGCGCTCGCGAGCGCGACCGCGGCGAGCCCGCCCGCGAGCGACGCGGCGGCGTAGCCGAGCGCCAGCGCAAGCGCGCCCTCGTCGAGCATCCGCAGCAGCTCGAGCTGGAACGTCGAGAACGTCGTCAGTGCGCCGCACAGGCCGGTGCCGGCGAACGCGCGCCGTCGCGCCCCGTGCGCGTCGGTCGCGGGCAGACGCGCGAACAGCCAGCCGAGCAGGAACGCACCCGCCAGGTTCGCCGCGAACGTCGCCCACGGCCACGTCGCAGGCGCGTGCGGCAGCGCCTCGGCGAGCCCCACGCGGGCGAGCGCGCCGACCGTCCCGCCGGCGAAGACCGCGGCGAGCTCATGCGGGGGAATCGGGTGCTGGCGGTGGGAGTGTCCGCGCATCGCAGCAGAATCCTGGCGTACAGCGCACCTTTCGGCTTCTACCCGAGTTTCGGGGCCGACGCAGCGCAGGCGACTGGGAGGCCGACGCGTGCAGGACCGAATCGATCGCAGGACGTTCCTGCGCGTGGCCGGAGCCGGCGCCGCCGCCGCGACGGTGTGGCGGCCGGGGGCCGAGGCGCTGGCGGCGCGCACGCGCGCGGCCGCCCACGGCCCGAACGTGCTCGTGATCGTGCTCGACTCACTGCGCCACGACTATGTCGGCGCGTACGGCAACGGTTGGATCAGAACTCCGAACATCGACGCGCTCGCGGGCCAGTCGCTGCGCTTCACGCGCGCGTTTCCGGAGGCGATGCCGACTGTGCCCGCCCGCCGCTCGCTGATGATGGGCCGGCGCGTCTACCCGTGGCACGACTGGCGCCCGACGCGCAACCTGCCGGGCTCGCCCGGCTGGACCGGATTGGGCGAGGACACGACGACGTGGATCAAGGCGCTGCGCAGCCATGGCTACTGGACCGCCTACGCGACCGACAACCCCTTCCTCGGCTTCTCGACCGAGTGGAGAGGCTTCCGCCACACGGTCGACCGCTTCGCGCGGATCGGCGGCCAGGTCGGAGCGCTGCGCCCGGCGGACACGATCTCCGAGCGAGAGGTGCTGCAGTGGCTGCCGAGAGGCATGCGCTCGGAGCGCTACCTGACCGGCATGCGTCAGCACCTCGCCAACGTCGCCGGCGCGCGCGACGAGCAAGACGCCTGCTCCACGCGCGTGTTCGGGATCGCCGCCGATGCGCTCGCGCAGGCGCGCCGCACGAAGCGCCCGTGGGCGCTCGTGGTCGACTGCTTCGACCCGCACGAGCCGTGGACGCCGCCGCGCAAGTACCTGAGCCTCTACGGCGATCCGGACTATCGCGGAAGCTGGCCGGGCAACGTCCAGTACGCGCACGCCGACTACATGGCGGCGGACGCGGTGCGGCGGTTGCCGATCGTCTACGGCGCCTCGGTGACGATGGCCGACGCGGCGCTCGGACGCTTCCTCGAGCGCTTCTACGCGAGCGGGATGGCCGACGACACGGTGGTCGTCTTCCTCTCCGACCACGGGATAGTGCTCGGCGAGCGCGGCTGGACCGGCAAGCCGGCGCTCGAGCTGCATCCCGAGCTGATCCAGGTGCCGTTCATGATCCGCGACCCCTCGGGGCGCGCCGCCGGCACGACGACCGACTACTTCGCCTCGCCCCACGACGTCGGGCCGACGGTGCTGAAGATGGCGGGCGTGTCGGTGCCCGAGGTGATGAACGGCGTCAACCTGGAGCCGCTGCTGCGCGGCGGCAGACCGCGCCTCAGACGCAATTTCTGCTTCGGCGGCTACGCGAACCACTGGTACTACCGCGATGACAGATGGGCCCTGATCGCCGACGGCAACAACAGCGGCCGCGAGCTGTTCGACCTCGGCGCCGACCCGGCCGAGACCAGGAGCGTCGCGAGAGCGCACCCGAAGGTGCTGCGGAAGATCTACCGCCGCGTGCTGCACTCCTCCGGTGCGAGACGGCTGCCGTACTTCGGCGGCGACTGAGCGCTTCGCTCAGTGCACGTGGCCGTGTGCGGCGGCCGCTTCGAGCTCCTCACGCGGGGTGTGGAGCGCGAGCAGGGCAGCGATCGCGGTCGTTGCGGGGACAGCGGCGATCAGTCCGATCGAGCCGACGAGCGTCGCCACGATCTGCTCGGAGACGATCTCCAGGCTTGCCGCCTGGCCGATCGGCAACGCGCCGGAGGCGAAGATCAGCAGCACCGGCAGCGAGGCGCCGGCGTAGGCGAGCACGAGCGTGTTGACCGTCGCGCTGACGTGGTCGCGGCCGACCGCCATCGCGCGTGTGAACAGCTCGCGGAAGGCGAGCGCCGGGTTGGCGGCGCGCAGCGCGAGCACGGTCGAGGACTGGCTGATCGTCACGTCGTCGAGCACGCCGAGCGCGCCGATCACCATGCCTGCGATCAGCAGCCCCTGCAGCGAGACGTCCGGGTCGGCGAGCCGCAGCGCGAACGCCTCCTCGCCGGCGAGCCCGGTCAGCCGCGCCGCCTCGGTGAAGATCACCGCGAGCGCCGCGGTCAGCAGCAGGCTCGCGGTCGTGCCGAGCAGCGCGGCGATCGACTTCGGCCCGCGGCCGTGCGCGAGCAGGATCGTCACGAGCATCACCGCGAGCGAGCCTGCGATCGCGACCGCCACGGGCGGCTTGCCGTTGAGGATCGCCGGCACGACGAACAGCAGGATCACCGCCAGGCTGGCGCCGAGCCCGAGCAGCGAGAGCGCGCCGCGCAGCCGCGAGAAGGCGAGCACGAGGAAGGCGAAGATCCCGAACAGCACGAGCAGCGCGCTGCCGCGCTGGAAGTCGACGACCGCGTAGGCCGTCTCGTCGGGCGCGTCGTAACCGGGGACCGGCGGCGCCTCCGCAACGCGGATCTGGTCGCCGACGCTCACCGGCGGATCGACGCCGTTCGCGCCCCACTGGATCACGCCACGCGTCCCCTTCGCCTCGCCGCTGTCGAGTCGCACGGCGACCCGCTTGCAGCGGTCCGCGATCGTCGCGCCGCACGGTCTGTCGCTGATCGCGGTGACCGTCGCGCGGTCGCTCGGCTGCACGACCTCCGACAGCTCGGTGCGCACGTTCCCCGGCCACATCACCGCGATCGCGACGACCGTGCCGAGCGCGATCGCGCCGACGAGGATCGTGAACAGGCGGGGGAGCGAGGGCACGCTGGGGGATTGTGGCTGATGCTGGGTGGGGGCTTGCGCTTGTGCGCTCCGTTCGGGCGCGGCCGGCGGTGCGGGGCGTGCGTTGTCGGCTGGGGGCGTTCCGCTCGGGCGCTTGTGGTGGGCGCGGGGCGTGCGTTGTGGGCATCGAGGGGGAGGGAGCAGGTGCCCCGGCGTTCGTGCGTCTTTCGTGACGGTTCACGCGTGCGCCTGCGCAGCGTCCGCGTTCTCCGACGCGTCCGTGCACGCACGCATCGATGATCGCCGGATTGTGGTCCCTGGAGGCACATAATCCGTCACTCTCCGTTGTGGATCGTCACGGTTTGCGCAGTCCGCGCGAGCGGTGATGCAAAGCGGACGCTCGCCGGGCGCCGCGAGCCGTGAGGAGCCACGAGCGGCGGCGCACAGGCCACCTGCTCACCCCCCTCCCCAGCCGACGGCGCACGCGACGAACGCGGCGCCGGCCGGAGCGGCGCGCGCACCCGACTGCACACCGGCGCACGCGACGGACACGGACTGCGCTACGAGCGGAGCGCACAGACGCACCGCACAGACGCACAAAACACCCCCGAAACGCCCACACCCGCGGCGCGCCCGTCACCTGTGCGTGCGAAACTTCCATTCGCACGACGTGTTCGCTGTGCCGGTAGGGCCCGGGCCGTCGCGTGCGAACCACCCCGATCCCTCGATCCGTCCCCCGCACGAGGAGCCCGATGGCCGCAGGACCACGCCTCACCCGACGGAGCGCGCTCAAGGCCGGCGCCGCCGGCGCCGCGGCGCTTGGGTTGAGCGCGTGCGGGGACGAGTACGAGCCGCGCTCGGGGCATGCGAGAGACGCGCCGAACGTCATCCTGATCGTCACCGACTCGACGCGCGCGGACTACATCGGGGCGTACAACCCGGACACGCGCGCCCGTACCCCCAGCCTCGACGCGCTTGCGCGCGAGGGCCTGCGCTTCGACTACGCCGTGCCGGAGGCGATGCCGACCGGGCTCGTGCGCCGCACGCTGCTGACCGGCATGCGGGGCTTCCCGAACCGCGACTGGGTGCTGTCGCCGCCGATGCCGGCGGAGGTTGGCTGGACGCGAATCCTTCCGCAGCAGCCGATGCTGACCGAGGTGCTCGGCAACGCCGGCATCTCGACCGCGTACGTGACCGACAACCCGTTCGTCGTCGGCCCGCGCTACACCGAGTTCCGCCGCACGCTCGACATCGCACGGCCCGACTACTCGCAGGGCGCCTACCGCTTCGCGAACCTCCCGTTCAGACGCGGTGCGCCGCGCAGCACGGTCGAGAAGTACCTGCTGCCCGCGCTGTCGGACACCGTCGAGGTGCGCCGCCTGCAGGACCACGTCGGCTGGAACAGCCTCTACCGCGTCGGCGAGAAGAACTACTCCGCCGCGCGCGTGATCCGCAACGGCATGGCGGCGCTCGAGGAGCTGAAGGACAGACAGCC
>DATHEP010000498.1:0-7274 GCA_035318525.1 Conexibacter sp. | reverse complement strand
CCAGCTACCTGCGCGAGCTGCTGGCCGACGACGCGGCCCGCGGACGCAGCGCGGCGACCGACTCGCGGTAGGCCGCGACCTCGCGCGCAGCGCGCTCGTCGCTCCAGCCGGCGTGGCGGACGGCGATCTCGGCCGCTGCGTCGATCGCGTCGAGCCCGACGTGCGCGCCGTAGCCGACGAGCGTGCGGCGCTGCACGACGTCGGTGAGCGTCTCCGCCAGCTCGGTGCGCAGCGAGAACACGACCTCCGCGCCGATCGCACCCGTGTCGGCGTCGAACGGCTCGCGCAGGTGCGGCGCGCCGTCGGCGAAGTCGAGCGCCTCGGCGGCGCGCGTGCCGTAGATGCGCAGCAGGCGGTCGGCCGTCTCGACCGGCAGTCCGCTCGACGCGCGGAAGCGCTCGCGGAAGCCCTCGAACGGGTAGGCGGTCCCGCCCGGAAGCGGCAGTTGGTGCGTGCGGCACTTGTCGGCCTTGCGGCCGAGCTTCTTGACCGCCAGGTCGACCGTCTGCTCGGCCAGCTGCCGATAGGTCGTGATCTTGCCGCCGACGATCGACAGCAGGCCCTCGATCCGCGCCTCCTCCGGCACCGCTCTGCCGGCGTGGTCGTGGATCACGTGGCTGCGCGTGATCGCGCCCTCGTCGCGCTCCTTGTCCTTCGCGCCGACGCCGGGCGCCGGCAGCGGCCGCACGCCGGCGTACGTGTAGAGCACGTGGTCGGACGTCAGGTCGGCGCCGGGGATCAGGAAGTTCGTCTCGTCGATCAGGTAGGCGACCTCGTCGTCGGTCGCGACGACGTCGTCGAGGTCACCGTCGAAGCGCGTGTCGGTCGTGCCGATCAGGTAGCGGCCGTTCCAGGGGACGACGAAGTACGGCCGCCCGTCGCCGTGCGCCTCCGCGTAGACGGCCTCGCGCGGCGCCCCCGGGAACGGCGCCACGACGAGGTGGCTGCCCTTCGTGCCGCCGATCAGGCGCGCCGGCCCGCCCGGCCGCGCGGGGGGCGCCGTCACGGCCGGGTCGACGGCGTCGGCCGCGTCGGCCTCCTGCAGCAGCTCGTCGACCCACGGGCCGCTCGCGTTGACGACGAGCCCGCCGCGCGCGCGGTGCTCGCTCCCGTGCAGCTCGTCGTGCAGCGCGACGCCGGTGACGCGGTTGGCGGCGCCGCGCTCGAGCGCCGTCACGCGCATGTAGGGCAGCACGACCGAGCCGAGCCGGCGCGCGTCGAGCGCGTTCTCGAGCGCGAGGCGCTCGGGGTACTCGGCCTGCGCGTCGTAGTAGGTGGCGGCGGCGCGCAGGCCCTCGCTGCGCAGGCCCGGCTCGCGCCGCAGCGCCTCGTCGCGGCTGAGCATGCGGTGGCGCTCCAGCGACTTGTCGAGCGACAGCGCGTCGTAGGCGACCATCCCCATGCGGATCAGCGCCGGCCCGCGCTTGTGCCCCTCGTAGATCGGCAGCAGGAACGACATCGGATGCACGAGATGCGGCGCGATGTACAGCAGCCGCTCGCGCTCGCGCAGCGACTCGCGCACAAGCGGCACCTCGAAGTGCTCCAGGTAGCGCAGCCCGCCGTGCACGAGGCGCGTCGAGCGGCTCGTGGTGCCGGCGCCGACGTCGCCCTTGTCGACGAGCAGCACGCTCAGGCCGCGCAGCGTCGCGTCGCGGGCGATGCCAGCGCCGTTGATGCCGGCGCCGATCACGATCAGGTCGAACGGGCGCTCGAAGGTGCGTTGGGGCAGCGGCTCGCGCATTAGGATCCCCGCCCATCGTACGAGCGAGGTGGACGTGTCGCGTTACGTAGCCGCAATCGACCAGGGCACCTCGTCGAGCCGCTGCATCCTGTTCGACCGCGCGGGCGGGGTCGCGGGGAGCGCGCAGCGCGAGCACGAGCAGCTCCATCCGCAGGCGGGCTGGGTCGAGCACGACCCGTTGGAGATCGTCGCGAACGTCCGCGGAGTGATCGCCGACGCGCTCGACGCGGCCGGCGCGAGCACGGCGGACGTCGCGGCCGTCGGGATCACGAACCAGCGCGAGACGACGGTGCTGTGGGACCGTGCGACCGGCGAGCCGGTGGCAAACGCGATCGTCTGGCAGGACACACGGACGGGGCCGCTGGTGGCCGAGCTCGCCGGGGACAAGGGCCTCGACCGCCTGCGCACGAGGACCGGCCTCCCCCTCTCGACCTACTTCTCCGGCCCCAAGGCGCGCTGGCTGCTCGACGCGCGGCCGGAGCTGCGGGCTCGCGCGGAGGCGGGCGAGATCCTCTTCGGGACGATCGACAGCTGGTTGATCTGGCAGCTCACCGGCGGGACGGACGGCGGCGTGCACGTGACCGACGTGACGAACGCGAGCCGCACGCTGCTGATGGACCTGCGCACGCTCGACTGGTCGGACGAGGCGCTCGACCTCATCGGCGTCCCGCGCGCGATGCTGCCCGAGATCCGCTCATCCTCGGAGGTCTACGGCGAGCTGCGCGCCGGGACGGCGCTCGACGGCGTGCCGATCGCGGGCGTGCTCGGCGACCAACAGGCCGCGCTGTTCGGCCAGGCATGCTTCGCCCCGGGCGAGGCGAAGAACACGTACGGCACGGGCTGCTTCCTGCTCGTCAACACGGGGGCGGAGCCGGTCGCCTCGCAGGAGCTGCTGGCCACCGTCGCCTACCGCCTCGGCGACGGCGCGCCCGCGTACGCCCTGGAGGGCTCGATCGCCGTCGCCGGCGCCGGCGTACGCTGGCTGCGCGACCAGCTCGGCTTCATCGACTCCGCCGACGAGGTCGAGGCGCTCGCCGCGTCCGTGCCCGACACGGGCGACGTCTACGTCGTGCCGGCCTTCTCGGGCCTGTTCGCACCACGCTGGCGCGCCGACGCGCGCGGCGCGATCGTCGGCCTCACCGCGTACACGACGAAGGCGCACATCGCACGCGCGATGCTGGAGGCGACCGCGTGGCAGACGCGCGAGGTGCTCGACGCGGTGCGCGCGGCGGCCGGCTTCGGGATCGACTGCCCCGAGCTGAAGGTCGACGGCGGCATGACCGTCGACGACCTCCTGATGCAGTTCCAGGCCGACGTGCTCGGGATCCCGGCGATCCGGCCCCGCGTCGCCGAGACGACCGCGCTCGGCGCCGCCTACGCAGCCGGGCTGGCGGTCGGCGCGTGGAGCTCGACCGACGACGTGCGCGCCAACTGGCGCGAGGAGCGCCGCTGGGAGCCGCGCATGGACGCGGACGAGGTCGAGCGCCGCTACGCGCGCTGGCGCGAGGCCGTCGAGCGCTCGTTGGACTGGGCTTCCCCTCACCCGGGCTGACCGGCGGGCGTTTGCGCGGCGGTCCGGTTGGGCAGCCCGCGGGAGACGGCCTGCCACGGCCGCCCGCGTCCGCGTGGACCGAACCCGACCGGAAGGAGCCGTCGTGCTTGCCATCACCGATACCGCCGCCGAGGCGATCCGCGGCATCGTCGCCGCTCCCGAGCTGCCCGAAGGCGCAGGCCTGCGCATCGCGACGCAGGCCGGCGCCGGTGACGCCGCCGCGCTCGAGGTGTCTGTCGCCGAGACGCCGGCGGACAGCGACCAGGTCGTCGACGAGCACGGCGCCCGCGTGTTCGTGGAAGAGGACGCGATCCCGCTGCTCGACGACAAGCTGCTCGACGCGCAGATCGACGGCACGCGCGTGGGCTTCATGCTCAGTGAGCAGGAGGCGGCGTAGCTCGAAGCTCGAAGCCTTTCAGTCCAGCAGCAGCTTCGCGATCGCCGCGAGACCAACGACCACGATCACAGCGCGCAGCGCGCCCGGCGGCAGCCGCCGGCCGGCGTGCGCGCCGAGCTGGCCGCCGAGCGCCGAGCCCGCGGCGATCAGCGCGACGGCCTCCCACGCGAGGTCGGCCGCGATCACGAACACGACGGCCGCAACGCCGTTGGCGACGCCCGCCAGCACGACCTTGACCGCGTTGACGCGGTGCAGGTCGTCGTCGATCGCGATCCCGAGGATCGCGAGCAGCAGGACGCCCTGAGCGGCGCCGAAGTAGCCGCCGTAGACGCCGGCGGCGCCGGTCGCCAGCAGCGCCGGCGCGCCGCCGTGCTCGTCCGCGCCGGCGCGCCGCCGCTCCGCGAGCCGTCGGTTGATGCGCGGCTGGAGCACCACCAGCACGATCGCGAGCGCGACGAACGCCGGCACGATCGCGTCGAAGGCGGACGCGGGCAGCGCAAGCAGCAGCACCGCGCCGGAAGCGCCTCCGAGCAGCGAGGCGGGGACGAAGCGGACGAGGCGCGCCCGCTGCCCGCGCAGCTCGCGGCGCAGCCCGATGGCGCCGGAGATCGATCCCGGCACGACGCCGAGGTTGTTCGAGACGTTCGCGGTCAGCGGCGGGTAGCCGACCGCCAGCAGGACCGGGAAGGTGATCAGCGAGCCGGAGCCGACGAGCGTGTTGATCGTCCCGGCTGCGACGCCGGCCGCGAGCACGGCGAGCGCCTCGAGGACGCTCAGCTCGACGGGACCCGCTCCTGGCGGCCGCACTCAGGGCAGGTCTCGCCGGGAGCGAGCCTGCGGTCGGCGCAGCTCGCGCAGCCCTCGACCTGCTCCAGCACGCCGAGCAGCTCCCCCACGCGGCAGACGAGCAGCCGCTCCTCGTCGACCTCGACCCAGGCGCCGGCCGTGGCCGGGAAGACGACGTGGTCGCCCGGTCGCACCGGCATTCTCACGCCGACATGACCCCACCAGTCGAGCCCCTGGCCGACCGCCAGCACGATCCCGTGCTGGGGCGGCGCCTCGTGCGTCCCCGGCGGCACGACGAGCCCGGACTCGCGGACGCGGTCGGGCTCGAGCTCCTTGATGACGACGCGGTCGAAGAGGGGGCGCAGGTGGTTGCGCATGGCTGGCGGGAAGGATAGGCGCGAAAGGGCGGGCGCGTACGTCGCGCCCGCCCGGGTGCTGCACCCTCCAACTTCGGAGGCGAGCCCGCCCGACCCACTTCGGGGGGACGGTCGGGCGGGCTCTCTCCCGCAGCGCCGGCACGGGGGACGGAAGCGACGGCGGCGCGGGAAGCTTGGGATGTGGAGGTGTTGGGGGTGGGTGGCGGGATCCCCTAGGGCTGCTGAGCCTCCCGCGGCTGGGTGCCGAGCGTGGCCTGCACGGTGTCCTGCGCGCCGTCGCGCCGGACCGTCAGCTCGACCTCGTCGTCGGGCTGGTGCGCGTTGATCGCGGCGGCCAGCGCGGCGCTGTCGTCGAGCGGCTCGCCGTCGAGCGCGAGCAGCTCGTCGCCGGGCTGCAGGCCGGCCTCGTCGGCCGGGCCGCCGGAGACGACGTCGGCGATCTGCACCCCGGCGCCGTCCCCGGTCTCGCCCATCGAGACGCCGAGCCAGGCATGCGCGACGTGGCCGTCCGCCTCCAGTGCGGCGATCACGGTTCTCACGGTGGCCGCCGGGACGGCGAAGCCGATGCCGACGTTGCCGCCCTGCGCGCCGCCGGAGCCGTTGAGGATCTGCGAGTTGACGCCGATCACGCGACCGCGGTCGTCGAGCAGCGGGCCGCCCGAGTTGCCGGGGTTGATCGGCGCGTCGGTCTGCACCGCGCCGTCGATCGAGTAGCCGTTGGGGGCTTGGATCTGGCGCTGCAGGGCGGACACGACGCCGCTCGTGAGCGTGCGGTCGAGCCCGTAGGGGTTGCCGATCGCGTAGACCTGGTCGCCGACGTCGACGGCACCGGAGTCGGCCAACTGCAGCGGTCTGAGCGTCTCGCCCGACGCGTCGACGCGCAGCAGCGCCAGGTCGGTCGAGGCGTCGCGGCCGACGACGGTCGCGGGATGGGGCGCGCCGTCGCCGACCTTGACCTCGATCGCCGTCGCGCCCTCCACCACGTGGGCGTTCGTGACGATCAGCCCCTCCTCCGACACCACGAAGCCGGTGCCGGTGGCCTCACCCTGCTCTCCTCCGCCGAAGATGCTGTCCGACTGCTGCTCGACCTGCGCGGAGATGAAGGCGACCGATCTGTTGGCGTGCTCGTAGACCTGCTCGGCGCTGAGCGTGCCGGCCGGTCGATCGGCGATCCTGGTCGCCTGCGGGGCGCCCGTCTCGATCGTCGTCGTGGCGGTCGTACCGGCGTCGCCGGCGACGCCGACGACGACGGCCCCGCCCGCGGCGCCGAGGACGGCGGCGGCGGTGAGGCTCAGGAGGGCTTTCGGGGTGTGCATGGCTCGCATGTTCCGTGCGAACCCTGAACTGCCACGTAATTGCCCCTAAACGTTGGTGAAGGTGTTTCGTAACGCCGGCTAACGCAGCGCGCCGAGGAAGCGGTCGATCCGCTTCGCGACGGTCCGCAGCACCTTCAGCGAGTGCTGCGGGTCGCCGGGGAGCTGGAGCCCGTGGTCGAGGCCGTCGAGCTCGAGCACGTCGAGCATCACGTTCGGCGGCAGCGCCTCCGGTCTCCACGTCGGGTCGGCGGTCGAGCCGGCGAGCAGCGTCGGGCGGCCGGTGCGCGCGAGCGCGGCGACGATCTCGGGGCGGTCGAGCAGCGGCGTCAACCACACCGCCGGCAGCCCGCGCTCGGCGGCAATCCCCGCGACCTCGCTCGACAACGACTTGCCGATCACGACGTCGTACGGCGACGGCTCGTCGAGCACCTCGAGCACGCCGTAGCCGCGCGCGACCGCGACCTCGCGCGCGAACCACAGCAGCGGCGCGCGCGTCGGGTAGCGGGCGCCGGGCAGCAGCACGACGCGCCGCGGCGCGTCCGGCCGGTGGATCGCGGCGGGGAAGGCCTCGGGCGCGCCGGCGGCGGACACGCGCGCAGCCTAGCGCCGCGCGTGTGCGGAGCGGGCGGATGCGGGGTGTGCGCCATCTCGCACGCCAATCGGCGCGGCGGCGCAGGGCGAGCGCTAGCGTCCCACGGGCGATGGCGCCGGCGCTCGATCAACGCGACCTCCCGCCCGGTCCGGGCGGACCGAGCGCGCTGCTCGCCGCGCGCTTCCTGCTGCGCGGGCCGAGGTTCCTCGAGGACTGCCGCGAGCGCTACGGCGACGTCTTCACGATCCGCCTCAACACCGGCCGCACGGTCGTGATCGCGGGCGACCCGGCGATCGCGAAGGAGGTCTTCCAGGCCAGCCCGGACGACCTCCACGCCGGCGCCGGCAACGTCGTGCTCAAGCCGATCCTCGGCGGCCGCTCGGTGCTGCTGCTGGACGGCCCCGAGCACCTGCGCCAGCGGCGCCTGCTGCTGCCGCCGTTTCAGGGCTCACGAGTAGCGGCGTTCCGCAGCATCGTCCGCGAGGCGGCCGAGCGCGAGGTCGACAGCTGGCG
>DATHEP010000497.1:0-5918 GCA_035318525.1 Conexibacter sp. | reverse complement strand
GCCTTCGTGGTCGTTCGCCCTGCTGACACGTCTTGTGTCGCCTTCACGACAGAGCCCTGGTGTTGTTGGCGGGCGGGTCCTGTCGCGGGTCGAGGCGATTCCGCGAGCGGGTCGCGGAATCGTCCTCACCCGCGCCACCCGCCCGATCAGCGTCTGCTCGTCGTGCGGGCGCGAGCTATCAGGGCACTCGCTGGCCTGCGCGACCGCTTGTGGGCCCGGCCGGTGGCGGACGCGACTGCGATGCCAGGACTAATGCTGGTTCGCACAGCCGGACTGTGGGGCCGGGCACAGCCACAGTGGGGCTCGGCCGGGCCCAGGCGTGGTTGTGCCCGGCCCACCAGTCCGGCGGTGCCGACGCGAGTGGCAGTAGCGGGGCAGCGAAAGCCGCCACCGGCCGGGCCCACGAACGTCGAGGCTCGCCCAGCCGTGAAGCGAGCGGCGGGGCCCGCCGCACGAGAGAACGCTGATCGGGCGGGTGGCGCGGGGAAGTCTTTTCGCGACCCGCTCGCGAAAAGAGCTTCCCCGGCGACAGGACCCGCCCGCCAACCGCGCCCAGGCGCGCGGCCCTACGGCACGATCGCGCGGTTGCCGTGGAGCACGTTCCCCGGGTCCCACCCGCGCTTCACGGCGGACAGCCGCTCGTGCGTGCCGGGCAGGAAGCCCGCGCGCCCGCGGGCGCTGCCCTCGTCGCCGATGAAGTTCGAGTACGCGGCGCCGGTCGCCCACGGCGCGAGGTCGTCGCGGTAGCCGCGCCCCAGCTCGACCATGAACTCGTCGTCTGCCGCGTCCTCCCACAGGAACAGCGGGTGCACGACGAAGCGCGCGTCGCGGCCCGCGAGCGGCGAGTCCTCGGCCCCCGCCTGTGCCACCGCGCCGCCCCAGGCCGCGACGAACAGCTGCGCCGGTCCCGCCGGGATCCGCTCCGAGCGCGCGTGGATCGCGTCGATCGCCTCGGGGGTCAGGTCGTCGAGGTGCTCTGCGGTCCACCAGTTGCGGTAGCCGGGCGGGTCGTCGAGCGAGCACTGGAAGTTGGCGTACGACATCGGTGCGAACAGGTCCGCCGCGGGCGGTCCGAACGCGCGCACCGTCCGCAGCGCCGCCTGCGTCTCGTCGAGCGGGCCGCAGTGCATGCCGACGATCGCGACGATCGGCCTGCCGTGCAGCTCAGTCGGGATCGCCTCGTCCTCGGGTGCGGTGAGGTAGAGCAGCGCGAGGCTCAGCTCCGGCGGCGCGCCGACCATCGTGTCGCGGAACAGCCGCAGGACGTCCCGCCCACGCTCGGCGGGATGTACGACGAGCCCGCACAGCACCTCCGGGCCGACCGGGTGCAGCGCGAGCTCCAGCGCGGTCACGACGCCGAACGACCCGCCGCCGCCTCTGTGTGCCCACAGCAGGTCGGGATGCTCGTCCGCGCTCGCGCGCACGAGTCGCCCGTCGGCGGTCACGAGCTCGACCGCGAGCAGGTTGTCGCATGCCAGTCCGTGCCGGCGCTCCAGCCAGCCGGAGCCGCCGCCGAGCGTGAGCCCGGCCACGCCGGTGCTCGACACGCGTCCGCCGGTCGTCGCGAGCCCGTGCGCCTGCGTCGCGCGGTCGACCTGCGCCCACGTCGCGCCGCCGCCGACGCGCGCGACGCGTCGCACCGGGTCGACCTCGACGTCGGCCATCGGCCGCATGTCGAGCACGAGGCCGTCGTCGCACAGCGAGGCGCCCGCGACCGAGTGGCCACCCGCGCGCACGGACACCTCGAGCCCGCTGTCGCGGGCGAACGCGAGTGCGGCGACGACGTCGTCTGGCGCCATGCAGCGCGCGACCCAGCGCGGACGGCGCTCGACCATCGCGTTGAAGAGCGTGCAGGCGTCCTCGTAGGCGGGGTCGCCGGGCTCATGGAGGCCGCCGGCGAGCCGCAGGCGCAGCTCGTCGGCACTCGGGGTGGTGGAGGCGGTCATTCGGTTGCTCCCTCGGTTGTGAAGAACGAGAGCGAAGCTACGGGCGCGCCGCCGCCCTGCCTTCGCCGTTCCCGGCCATCTCGCGCGGATGGCCGGAAGCGGCCATCGCCCACCGGTCTGCCTCGCGCGGCCCTTCCCGGCCGCGCCGCGGTCCGCCGCCTAGAGCAACCCCTCGCGCGCCGCGTGTGCGACCGCCGCCGCGCGCGACGGCAGCCGCAGCTTCGTGCGCACGTTCGCCACGTGCCGGTGCACCGTGTGCTGGCTGACGACGAGCCGCTCCGCGATCTCCGCGTCGCTGAGCCCCTGCGCGACGAGCCGCAGCACCTCCAGCTCGCGCGGGCTCAGCTCGCCGGATGCCGCACTCTCTCCACCCGCCGTGCCGGCCGCGTCGCCGGCGTCGAGCCGCTCCAGGTCTCGCTGCGCGCCGAGCAGCGCGAACGTCTCGCGGGCCGCGGCGCGCTCGGCGGCGGCCAGTTCGCGCTGTCCGACCGCGTCGAGCGCCGCTGCCAGCGCGCTGCGCGCCCGCGCGGCCTCGTACGGGGCCGAGCCCTTCGCGAAGCAGTCGACCGCGTCCTCGCAGGCGCGCCGCGCCTCTTCGTGGTCGCCGCGGGCGCCGGCGAGCTCGCCTGCCACGAGCCGCGCCCGCCCGCGCAGGTACGGCGTGTCGATCGACGCGACAGCCGTCTCGATCGCCGCGCACGCCGCGCCGGCGGCGTCCGCCTCGCCGAGGCTCGCGCGAGCTCGCGCGAGCAGCTCGTAGGCCGGCAGCCGCTCCAGCGCAGCGTCGGCCGGAACCCCGCGCAGCACTCGCTCGGCCGCGTCGGCTGCGGCACGCGCGTCGCCACCGTCGAGCGCGAGCTGTCCAAGTCCGACGAGTCCCGCTGGCCCGGCCTCCTCGAGCAGTGCGCGCGCCTCCTCGGCGCGTCCCTGGCGGATGCGCAGCTCGGCCAGCCGCACGAGCCCGCCGCCGGCCATCCCGGGGCGCGAGGCCTGCAGGTCGCCCACAGCCGCCGTCAGCTCGACATCGGCTGCGGGCCAGTCGCCGCGCGTCGCGAGCACGCGTCCGTATGCGCTGCGGCACACGCCGACGACCTGGCGCGCGCCCCAGCGGTCGTTGAACGTGCGCATCGTCTCGCACCACTGCGCCGCGCGCGGGAAGTCGCCGACGCCGTCGCACGCGGAGATCAGGCAGCAGAGCGACCAGATCGTCGAGACAGGCAGCAGCAGGTCCTCGCTCGCGGCGATCACGGACGCCTCGTCGAGCCGCCGCATGCCGTCGGCGACACGTCCCTGCAGCACGAGCGCGATGCCTCCTTGCGCAAGGCCGATCGCCTCGAGGTCGGCGACGCCCAGCCGCCGCCCGAGCTCGGCCGCCGACAGGCTGAGCCGCTCGGCGCGCAGCGGGTCGCCGTCGACGTTGAGCGCGAAGTCGGCGTCGAGCAGCCGCACCCAGCCGTGGTCGGCCTGCTCGGGCGCGTCCTCCAGCAGGCGGTGCGCGCGCCGCAGCCAGCCCTGCCCGACCGCCGCCTCGCAGCGGAACTCGCGGTAGTCCGCCGCGAGCCACGCGGCGACGCGTGCGGCGGCGCAGTCCTCGCCGCGCGCGCGATAGGCGCGGAACGCGCGTTCGCGCGCGTCGATCGTCAGCGCTGCGTCGGACGTCCACCAGCCAGCCCAGCCGAGCCCCTCCAGCGCCTCGGCCGCATTCGCGTCGCCGGCCGCCGCGACGACCGCCTCGAAGCCTGCGGCCGCGTCCGCCCAGTCGCCGCGCGCCAGCGCCGCTCGCCCGCGCTCGAGCTGATCGGCCTGCATGCCGTCAGCCTACGCCGCGCCGAGCGTCTGCGCCCACGCCAGCAGCCGCGTCACCTCGCGCTCGGTCATGCCGACGGCCGGCTCGGTCGTCACCAGCAGCGTCGGCGCCACGCGCGCCGTAGCCCACGCCTCGCACGCCTCACCGTGCGCGTCGTCGATCCACGCGAGTGGCCGCACGCCGGCATGCGCGTCGATCGCGTCGAGCTTCCAATGCGCCCGCGTTCTGCCGACCGCCCGCTCGAACGACAGGTACGGCCACGGGCCCGCGAGCCCGAGCGCGTGGGGGAGGTACTCGTTCGCCTTCTCCTCCCAGCCGGTGCACCAGACGGGCTCGAAGGCGCCGGACAGCCGACGCAGGTGTTCGCCCGCTGTGGCAGAAAGGAAGTGGGCGATGCCGTCGACCATCTCGAAGCGTCCCGCCGGCCGCGCCTCGCGCGCGAAGCCGAACAGCGAGATGACGCCGTCAACGTCCACCAGCAGCAGCGGCTTCATGGCCACAGTGTCGCGTCGCCTGCCGGCTGATGCGCCACGGTGGAGCGACCCGGTACCCTGTACCGATCGGGGGACGAACTCAAGCGCACGCTCCAGAATGCCGACCAAAGTCATGAGGAGCGAACCGCTCGCACCGCCCGCCGCTGCGGACGCTCAATGACCGTATGACCATCTACTTCGGCATCCTGCTCGCGCTCGCCTGCGCCTTCACGACGAACCTCGCGTTCCTCTACAAGCACCGCGGGGCGGTCGCCGCGCCTGCGGTCCACGTCCACCACCCGCTGCGCTCCGCGCGCGGGCTGTTCCGCTCGCGCTGGTTCGCGATCGGCATGTCCGTCGCCGTCGGCGCATGGGTGCTGCACGTGGGCGCGCTCGCGCTCGCGCCGATGTCGGTCGTGCAGGTGGTCCTCGCGGGCGGCGTCGTGATGCTCGCCGTGATGGCCGAGCGGATCTTCGGCTTCGCGGTCGGCCCGCGCCAGTGGGCGGGCCTCGGCCTCACCGCGCTCGGGCTCGTGCTGCTCGGCATCACCCTGCCGGCGATGCACGGCGCCCACTCGCAGTTCTCGCTGCCCGGCATGATCGCCTTCGAGGCGGGCATGATCGCGGTTGGCGCGCTGCTGATCATGGGCAAGCGGATCGGGGCGCCCGACCATCATCACGGCGTCATGCTCGGCGTCGCCGCCGGCCTGCTGTTCGGCGTCTCCGACGTCGCGATCAAGGCGATCACCGGCCTCGTCGGCGACGCGGGCATCGTGGCTGCGCTGCTGAGCCCCTGGACGTTCGTAGCCCTCGCCGCCTCGGTCGCCGCCTTCTACGCCTCGGCCAAGGGCCTCCAGGACGGCGAGGCGGTCCCCGTCATCGCGCTCACCGGCACGGCCGCCAACGTGGCCGGCATCGCCGGCGGCATCATCGTCTTCGGCGACCCGTTGCCCGGCGATGCGCTTGGGATCGTGCTGCAGGGCATCGCCTTCTCACTCGTGATCGTCGCGGCCGCCCTCACGCCGGCGCCGGTGCGTGCGCTCTCGGCGCCCGCCGCCGCGCACTAGCGCCTGCCGCGAGTTCGCCGCTTCGTACAACCCCGCTGCCGGCGTGGGCCGCCGCGGTGGTTGCCCTCTCGTGCAGATGGGAAGTACCTTTGTACTTCGAGGCGTAACGAGGAGGGCGACACACGCATGGCGACGACGGGACAGCCGGCGGCTGGCACGACCGCCACGCTGCAGGAGCTCGCGAAGCGGCATCTGTGGATGCACTTCACGCGCATGGGCGCCTACGCCGACGCGGACGTCCCCGTCATCGTGCGCGGCGACGGCTGCTACGTGTTCGACGAGCACGGCGAGCGCTACCTCGACGGCCTCTCCTCGCTGTTCTGCGCGAACCTCGGCCACGGGCGCGTCGACCTTGCGCAGGCGGGCGCCGACCAGGCGCGCTCGCTCGACTACTTCTCCACCTGGTCCTACGCGCACCCCCCGGCGATTGAGCTGGCAGCGAAGATCGCGTCGCTCACGCCGGGCGATCTCAACCGCGTCTTCTTCACCACCGGCGGCAGCGAGGCCGTCGAGTCGACGCTGAAGCTCGCCCGCGCCTACCACAAGGTCACCGGCAACCCGAACAAGACGAAGGTGATCGCGCGCGAGATCGCCTACCACGGCACCTCGCTCGGGGCGCTCTCGG
>DATHEP010000496.1:0-8211 GCA_035318525.1 Conexibacter sp. | reverse complement strand
ACAGCCCGACCAGAGATCCCGACCCCGGCAACGACAGAGACACCGAGAGAGTCCCGTCCGGCCCCGAAGCCGACCTGTCGCTCGAGAAGGTCCCGTCCGTCGGCCGGGTCGGCGTGGGCGAGCAGCTCTTCTACACGCTGATCGTCCGCAACGACGGCCCCAGCGACGCGCGGGACGTCGTCGTCACCGACACTTCCGGCGCCGGCCTGACGCTGCTGTCGGCGAGAGGCAGCCAGGGCGCCTCGTGTGCCGTCACGAGCAGCAGAGTGACGTGCAGACTCGGCACGCTCCCGGCGGGCGGAAGCGCGCAGGTGCTCGTCTCCGCGCGGGCGACGCGGACCGGCGAGCTGTCCAACAGCGCGACGGTCGACAGCTCGACGAAGGACCCCGACCCGAGAGACAACAGAGACGAGTCGAACGTCATCGGCGACCCGCCGTCGGGCGATCAGCCGGCCGACCTGGAGATCGTCAAGACGTCCAACCGCAGAGCCGCGCTGGGCGCCCAGACGATCACGTACACGCTCAGAGTCACCAACAGGGGTCCGGGGAGCGTGGCCGGCGTGCAGGTGATCGACACGCCGAGCCTGCCGGTGCGCATCGTCTCGGTCAGAACGAGCGTCGGCAGATGCGGCAGAAGCGTGCCGATCAGATGCGACCTCGGCACGCTGAGAAGCGGCGCGAGAGCGACGGTCCGCGTCGTCGCGCAGCCGCGGGCGCCGGGCACCCTGCGCAACAGCGCGAGCGTCACCGGTGACGTGCCCGATCCCGACGCGAGCGACAACATCGACGGGGCGCGCACCGCGGTGCGGGGCCTGCTGAGAGTCCGCAAGGTCGCCGACCGCGCGACGGTCAGCGCCGGCGAGACGCTCGGCTACCGCGTCACGGTCACGAACGCGAGCGCGTTCGCGGTCAGATCGGTGCGCGTCTGTGACGAGCTGCCGGCGGGCCTCGTGTTCGTCAGCGCCTCGCCGAGAGCGAGACTGACCGGCGGTCGTCGCTGCTGGGCGCCGATCAAGCAGCTCGGCGCGGGCAGAAGCCGTACGTACCGGATCACGGCGCGCGCGCTCGTAGGCGCGGATGGCCGCAAGGTCAACACGGCGACCGCGACCGCGCCGGGCGCCCGCGGCGCCCGTAGCAGAGCGGCGACGGGCACAGCCGCGGTCAGAGTGCTCGGGACCGGCGGCCGAGGCGGCGGCGTCACCGGCTGACGGGCCCCGCATCGCCACTGCCGGGGCGGCGGCCGCGCGAAGCGCGTGGCCGCCGTCCCGGCGGGCACGCGCGAAGCGCGTGGCCGCCGTCCCGGCGGGCGACCGGACCGGCTGGGCGGTGGCGGCATCGGTCGACCACCTCGCCCAGCGGCCCTAGAAGGGCCAAGCCCTCCTAGCGCACGATCACCGGCAGCGAGCTGCGCTCAGCGCCGGCCAGCGTGGTGCTGGCGAGACAGCGGACGTTTGCGCGGCGGGCCAGCAAGCGCCGGCCGGCACGCGACAGCCGCACGGTCACGCGCCGACGGTCGTTGGCCTCGATGTCGATGCGCGCGCTCCCCAGGACGACCCGGCGGCAGCGGCCGCGCGAGCGCACGCATCTGGCGGTCGCGATGCTCAGTCTGCCCTTGCACTGGCTGCCGGCCGTCGCGCGACAGGTGAGCGCCCAGCGCAACCGTCCCTTGCCTGCCGTCAGCTTGGAGCTCCCGCTGGTCAGCGTCGGCGGGCCGACCCAGGCGCGATCGACCTGCTCGCAGTCGGCGATCGCGAACTCGTCGCGCAGGAGATCGACGATCGCCGCGTCGTTGCCCTCGTCGCAGTCCACCTGCTCGTCGCGCTCGCCGTCGCGCGAGATCAGCGTGTCGTCGCCGTCGCCGCCGAAGAGCCGGTCGAAGCCCGGGCCGCCATCGAGGCGATCGTTGCCGCCGTCGCCCAGGAGGACATCGTTGCCGACACCGCCGCTGAGCGTGTCCGGTGCAGTGTCGAGGCCTCCGGAGAGATTGTCGTCACCGCCACCGCCGTCGAGCGTGTCGGCCTGCTGGCCGCCGTGGAGCTTCTGCCGTCCGTCGTTGCCGACGATCGTGATCGGCCCGTCGCTGGAGCCCCAGAGATCCTCGACGTCGCCGCCGACGTTGTCGCCCTCGCCGGCGGCGCCGTCGTCGGCGAGCCCGTTCAAGGTGATGCTCGTCGCGCCTCTGCTCTGCCAGTAGCTGACAGTGTCGAAGCCATCGCCGCCGCTGATCGTGTCGATGGTGCCGCCGCTGGCGGAGAGGTCGTCGTCGCCGGGACCACCGTCGAGGATGGTCGTCACGCTGCGCGCGGCCGCGCCGCCGCTGATGGTCAGGGCGTCCTCGCCCCCGCCGCCGTAGGCCTGAACCCGCATCGGCACGCCGGCGCCCATGCTCAGGCGGTCGTTGCCGTCGCCAAGATCGAGGATCACCGTCGGCGTGCCCGAGTAGCTGCAGTCCACGCCCGCGAGCTGAGACACGCATCCCGGGCCTGGCTCGATCTTGACCGTCGAGAGATGGGTGATGTAGAACATCCCGGGCCTCGGAACGAAGTTCCCGATGCCCACCACCAGGTTCTCGGGACCGCTGGTCACGCGGATCGTCGAGCCATCTGACGTAGCGGTGGCGGCGTTCGCGATGGCGGGCAGCGCGAGCAGGCAGAGGGCGGCCGCGCCCAGCAACTTGGAGAGCATGGGAGTCACGCTAGGCCGCGGGCGCACTTCGCAAACATCTATTCGTGAATCCTAAAAACGTTCAAGATCGTTGAAGTCGGTGGCCGAGAGCGGCGGCAGCGACTAGCGTCGGCTGTATGTTGGCTCACCTCGGCCGTCGCCTGCTTCCAACCCTTCTCGTGCTGTGCGTCCCGTCGGGCGCCGCAGCGGCGGCGACGCCGGAGTCGAAGGTCACCGATCCGGTGCCGCTGCTCGAGCTGGTCGCGCCGGGCGGCAGCGGGCGCCTCTACACGCTGTCGACGAGCGAGGCCGCCAGCGCGGCGAGTGGACACGGAATGGCGCTCCAGCCACGGCGAATCGGCTACCTCCGGCGACAGGCCTTCGACGGCTCGGTGCCGCTGTATCGCCTGCGTGCCGTTGGCCGGCTTGCCTACCTGGTGACGCCTTCCGCCGAGGAGCGTGCGGCGCTCGTGGCCTCCGGCGCGTTCGCGTCCGAGGGGACCATGGGCTACATAGCGAAGGACCAGGCGCCCGCTACGGAGCGGCTGTGGCGCTTCACGAACGGCCACGAGTGGCGGGTCGCCTTCGAGTCCGAGCGGGCGGCGCTCGTGGGCGCTGGCTACACGGTGGACGGTCCCCTGGGCTACGCGCCCCGACGCTCGATCCGTGCGGGAGCGATCTACTTCGGCACCTGGAACGGCGGAACCCGCAATGTGATCGACGGGACCGCCCGCGTCTTCGGGCGACAGGAAGATCACTGGGGCGGCGTGCGGGACTACTCCGGCATGGATCCGTCGGTGCCCGTCTTTCGCGGACCATGGGCCAACGAGGACTTCTCGCATCTCAAGCCCGCGATCGGCTTCTACGACGACTCGCGTCCGGAGACGGTGGCCAAGCACATCACGCAGGCCTCGTCTGCTGGTCTGGATCACTTTGCCTTCTACTGGTACTGGGACTCGAATGTCGGCCGAGAGACGCTCGACCGGGGCCTCGGCGCGTTCCTCCAGGCGCCCAACCGAGCGGCGCTGGACTTCGGGCTGACGATCTGCGCTCACACGTGGGAGAACGGGCGGCTGACGATCCCTGTGAGCCAGTACGGCGCCGTCACGGAGCTGCTCGTCGATCGCTATCTGTCTCAGCCGAACTACCTGCGCGCCAACGACGGCAGGAAGGTCCTGTGGCTGTGCGACACGCGAGGGATCGGGTCCGGCTCGAACGCAGACGTGCGGGCGTTCGTGGACGGGATCAGGACACGAGCCGCGCAGCGACTCGGAGAGTCGGTCGTCGTGCTCGCCCATCAGGACCTCGGTCTCGACGAGGCCGCCGCGGGAGCCGACGGCGAGTACTGCGTCGCGCCGTACGGCGCCGTCAGCGGCGGCTCCTACAGCGCGTACGTCGCCGGCCAGCGCGCTGGCTTCGCGAGCGGCCCGCCGGTCTTCATGCGCTGCGCCATGTCCGACTTCGACGAGCGGCCGCGCTATCCGATCCTGGTCCCGAACGTCGCGGACATCCGCTGGTTCCCCGACCAGAGCAGGGAGCTGTTTGCGCAGGCCATCCGGAACGTGCGCGACGACATCGACGCGTCGACGCGGTCGCCGGTCGTCGACAACTTCGCGCTCTTGTACTCGTGGAACGAGCACCACGAGGGCGGACACGTGGTGCAGCCGAGTGCAGTGGAGGGCTGCGCCTACCTCGACATCGTGCGCGCGGGCTGGCAGCTCACTTCGGGCAACGGGTGCATCGCAGTACCAGCAGATCCGCCCGGCCCGTCCCCGCCACCGGCACCGCCGCCATCCGCCGCGCCCACGACGCTGACGCTGTCGGGCTTCAAGGCCACGCGCACGCGCTTCCGGGTCGCCCCACGCCGCGCCGCGCAGAGCGCCAAGCACCGCGTGCGTCGCGGCACCACGTTCCAGTTCCGCATGTCCCACGCGGCGCGCGTGACGATCGACCTGCGCAAGCGACGTTCCGGGGTTCGGGTCGGTCGCCGCTGCGTCAAGCCCGACAAGCGCCGTCAGGCATCTCGCAAGCGCGCGTGCGACCTGCCGGTCGGCACGCTCCGCCGGCAGGGTCGCGCCGGGCTCAACCGCGTGGGCTTCAGCGGTCGCATCGGGCGTCGTGCGCTGCGCGCCGGTCGCTACGTGGCCGTGGCACAGGCGCGCAACGCGACGGGAACGTCGAAGGCGCAGCGGGCGAGCTTCCGGGTCGTCCGCTAGCCCTGCGCAGGGCGCGGCGGATCCGAGGCCATCCGCCAGAGCTCCATAGCGCGGGAACGCTACGCCCCCATTAGCGAGGAGCGCGTCAGCCGCCCCATGAGCAGCCCAACGGTGCCGGCGTGTGTGCCGGCACCGTCGGGGTTCCGCCCGGCTTATGCGCCGCTTTCGTCGTACGGCTCCTGGCTGCCGGACTTGGCGAGGCCGCGGCTGATCATGTAGCCGACGGTCAGGATCGTGGCGTAGAGCCAGATCGTCCTCGCCCCGAAGCCGTCGGCGATCGCACCGGCGATCAGGATCGCCGCCAGGACGGCGACGTAGGCGATCATCTCGGTGGTCTTGAAGGCGGCCTTGGTCTCCGTCCGCGCGAGATGGCTGCGGTCGACTCGACGGCGACGAACGTCGCTCTCCGCTCCGGTCATGCCCGTGTCTGCGGCACCGTGGGTGCTCATGTGACTCCTCCTCAATGCGCGTGTCCGCCGGCCTCCACGACGGTCGGCCGAACCGAATTTGTACCCGCCCCGCACCTGCTAAAACGACGCCGAGCCGCCCGACCGGCGAAGATCCGGAGACGTCCGCCGCCGCGCCGCTGCATGGCTAGCGGTCTCCCTCGTCGGTCTCGATCCGCTCCTTGCGGACCTCCTCGGAGACTGTCTCCTCGTCGGTGACCGTCTCCTTGGTCATGCGCACCCGCTCCTTCGGCACAGCGCGCTTCTCGGTCACGACCTCCTCCTCGTGCAGCACGACCTCGTGCTCCTCGTCGGAGATCGCCGGCCCCGCGGTCGCGCGGTCGATGTTGGCGTCGGTGATCGGCTCGTGCTCGACCCGCACCTCCTCGCGCTGAACCGGCACGGTCTGCTGGACCTGCTCGGTGACCACGTACTTGCGCAGACGCGCGCGACCGCGCTCGCGCCGGGTCGTTCCGACCCGGAGCTCCTCCTCCGAGCGGGTCATCGCATCGTCGGTGGTTGGGCCGCTGACGTCGTAGCCCTCGGAGCGGTCTCCCACGTCGGTGGGAGCTCCGCCGAACGCGACGCCGTAGTGCGCGTACAGCCGCTCCTCCTCCTCGGGCGAGAGGTCGCCGTCGGGGTCCACCGACGGCGCGTCCTTGACCTGGTCCTTGCTGTACGGGACCGCGACCTTCCCGCCGACGGGGTCGGCGTCGCGCAGCGGGACGAAGCTCTGCTTCCTCCCGAACATGCCGGTGTTGACGGTCGCCCACTCGGGTCGGCCGCTGCCGGTGTCGAGGTAGACCTCCTCGAGCGAGCCGATCTTGTCGCCGTTGTTGTCGACGACTTCGCGGCCGCGCCACTCATATGCCTCCGTTACCTGGGTCATCCCATCCTTCCTCTCGGCGGGGCTCCGCCGGTGCGTTGCCGGTCATGCCGTCGGTACCCCCCGTGCCCGGCCCGAAGCCGCACCTGCCGCAGGCGAGGCGCAACTGCGACGTGCATTGGAGACCGCCCGTGTCAGTTCGGTTATCCGGGCCGATCTGCGGGCAAGCGGAGACCGATGAGCACCAAGGCGCACACCGGCCCGCGGCGAGCCGACGCGCTTCGGAACCGCGAGCGCGTCCTCGATGCAGCCGAGCGAATGCTGGAGCGCTCGCCCTCGGCCAGCCTCGCGGAGATCGCGACCGCGGCGGGCGTCTCGAGGTCGACGCTGCACCGCCGCTTCGCCAGCCGCAACGCTCTGCTGGCGGCGCTGCAGGACCGCCCTCACGGGGAGGCCAGCGAACCACACGCCAATCCCATGCCGCCGGGAAGGCTCGGGCGCGGGCGGCCGGTCAGCCTCGACGCGATCCAGGTCTTCGACGTCGTCCCGCCCTCCGTCCTGCCCGAGCAGCTGGTCGCCGAGGCACAGCGGATCGCGAAAGTGCCGGTAGCCCTCTACGTGCTCGACATCGACGGAACGCACCTGCTCCACATGGCCGGGCCGAAGCGCCTGCCCGAGAAGATCGACGCGCCACTCGCAATCGGTCCCGAGCTCGATGCCGACGGGCTCGCCGACCTGCGCAAACAGCTCGCAAGCGTGCCGGCGGCGCATGTGTATCCGCTGTGGCTGCGCGGCCGAGCCAACGGCGTGATGATCGCCTTCGGCCACTCGGCCCAGCCGCTCGGCGATCTGGCCCGCCAAGCCGCGGCGGCGACCACCCTCGCCGATCGCTACACCGACGTCTTCGCCCGCACGCAGCGACGCAAGCAACCGAAGGCGGCGGCCGAGATCCAGCAGAGCCTGCTGCCGCCCCGGATCGCGCGCGTGACCGGCGGCGAGGTAGCCGGCAACGTCCTACCGAGCTACGAGGTCGCCGGCGACTGGTTCGACGTGATCGAGAACCCCGACGGCATCTGGATCACGCTCGCAGACGGCCTCGGCGACTCCACCCGCGCCGCGGCGGCCGGCGCCGTCGCGCTCGGCGCGCTGCGGGCAAGCCGGCGCAGCGGCAGCGACATCGCCGAGGCGTTGGTCGTCATCCACCAGACGCTCCGCGAGCTGCCGGGGCCACACGCGGAGATGACGGCGGTGGCGACTCGCTGGGATCCGGTCACCAACGAGCTGAACGTCGCCAACTGCGGCCACGTCCCGCCAGTCATCCTGCGCCGAAACGGCGACGTCGAGCTGCTGCACGCGCCGCCCGGGCCGGGCCTCGGCAGCCGATCGAGCCCGAAGCCGGCGGAGCACGAGACGGCGCTGATCGCAGGCGACCGGCTCGTGATCGTCTCCGACGGCGTGATCGAGTGCGGCACGAGCGAGGCCCGCCTCGGCATCGAGGGGACCATCAGGGCCGCGCTGCGCTCCGAGCGCGAGACGGCGGCCGACACCGTACGCCACGTCCACCAAGCCGTCCTCGCCGCCAGCGAGGACCTCGTCGACGATGCGACGGCGGTTTGCCTCTCGGTGGAGTAGCTGATGGGTGCCGACTTGCTCACGGAGCGCTGACCGCCCCCGCAGCGTCGGATCGCCGACGAGCAACCGTCGCGGTTCAGACCGCGCGAACGGTGGGTAGCCCGAAAGAGGCCCTCGACCGGGGGACGCGCCCCTTCACGACTTGGGATAGCGAGGTGATCGCCGATGAGCCGCCCGAAGACCGTCAGACGCCAAGTTCGCTCCGACGACCCGAGCCTGTCGCCCGAGGCGAATCGCCTGCTGACCGACGAGTTGCGCGAGGTCATCGGCGGCGACGAGGTCGAGGTCCCTGCCGGTACGCCGACGCGTCACGAGCAGCGCCACGGCGACCGCTCGGGGTTCACGGCGACGCTGTCCCCCAACCGCATCCTGATCGCGGTGTCGTTTGCCGTGCTGGTCGTCGTGGGCGTGATCTTGTCGCTCGCGA
>DATHEP010000495.1:0-10848 GCA_035318525.1 Conexibacter sp. | reverse complement strand
TGACCTCGATCACCGCGGTCAGCAGCTGGAAGTGGTAGCCGGTGTTGCCGGCGAGCTGCTTGAGCGCGCTCACGTCCTTGGGGAAGCAACTGCCGCCGAAGCCGATGCCGGGGCGCAGGAAGTGGCGGCCGATGCGCTCGTCGAGCCCCATGCCGCGGGCGACCTCGAGCACGTCC
Organism: Conexibacter sp.; assembly: GCA_035318525.1. Classification (GTDB taxonomy): domain Bacteria; phylum Actinomycetota; class Thermoleophilia; order Solirubrobacterales; family Solirubrobacteraceae; genus Conexibacter. The sequence continues at coordinate 10,672 of DATHEP010000495.1, read as the reverse complement.
GCGCCGGTCTCCTCGCAGACGTTCGCGATCTCGTTGATGAACGAGATCTTCGTCGCGAGGAACGCGTTGGAGGCGAGCTTGACCATCTCGGCGCTCGCGACGTCGGTGCGCACGAGCGGCGCGCCCAGCGGCGCGTACAGCTCGACGACCGCGTCGCCGGCCCAGTCGCTGCCGTCGCCGACGACGACGCGATCGGGCTTGCGGAAGTCCGCCAGCGCTGTGCCCTCCTTGAGGAACTCCGGGCACGAGACGTAGCGGAAGCCGTCCTTGCCGCGCTCCGTGAGCGTGCGCCGGATCGACGCGCCAGTGCCGACCGGGACGGTCGACTTCATCACGAGCGCGTGGCGGTCGGACGGCGGCATCGCGTCGACGACCGCGTGCACGGCGGACAGGTCGGCATCGCCGGAATAGGTGGGCGGGGTGCCGACGGCGACGAACAGCAGGCGCGCGTGCTCAAGCGCCGGCGCCAGCTCGGTCGAGAAGTGGAGCCGCTCGCGGTTGGCCGCGATCGACTCGCCAAGGCCCGGCTCGTAGATCGGCACCTCGCCGCGCTCGAGCCGCGCGATCTTGGCAGCGTCGATGTCGACGCACCAGACGTCGTTGCCGAGCTCGGCGAAGCCGGCCGCCGTGACGAGGCCCACGTAGCCGGTGCCGATCACCGCGATCGGTTCGCGCGGGGAGGTCATGCGGCGGCGAAGACTACTAGTGAAGGGGCTTCGATCGTCAGCGACCGAGCCGCGTGAGCGAACCGGCGATCGCGAGCATCTGGTCGTTCGTGAGTCTCTCCTCGAGCGTGTTCTGGATCCAGTAGACGGCTCGCGGAGTGCGCCAGGCGACCGTGCGCAGGCGTCTGCCGTCGTAGAACAGCTCGAGCTTCTTGCCGTTGATCGTGCGTCTGTCCTCTGACGGATGGCGAAGGATCGGCGGATCGGTCCAGGTCGTGCCCTGGACGCCGTAGTAGTTGCCGTCCTCGCCGTAGGAGACGACGAGCCGGTAGGCGGCCTTCATCTTGCCGTCGGGCGTCTTGATGCGGTACGGGCGCGGGTACTCGAGCAGGCCTCTCGCGTTGCGCTCGGGCGGCATGTACTGGCCGCCCGAGGTCAGCAGCTTCGGGTAGTAGACCGGGAGCTTCATCGCCCCGAGCTGGATCGCGTAGTCCTTGCCCGTCTGCGCCATGTTCGCGAGGCCGCTGAGGTCCGGTCCGCGCGGACGCCGTCTGCCGCCGCGTCTGCCGGCCGGGCGCGCCGGTCGCGCCTTCGGCTCGCGCGCCCCCGGGGCGAGGAACTCGCGGCGAATTCTGCGCAGCGTCTCCTCGCTCGCAACCACGTAGGAGCCGGCCGCCGTGTTCTCGTACGCGGCGGGGAAGTGCACCTCACGCAGCGGGTTGCCGGCCGAGTAGGCGGCCAGGTTGAGGAGCCGCAGCAGCTCCTCCTTCGACTGCAGCGCGGCGTCCGTGCGCATGTACTTGCCCACCTCTCCCGTGACCTCGTGCGGGGCGTCGATGAAGCGGTCGATGCCGTACTGCGACTTCGTCTGGCGCAGGAAGTCCTGCTGGCGGGCGGCACGCACGAAGTCGCTGTCGGCGTGGCGGAAGCGGACGTAGTCGAGCGCCTTCGTCCCGCAAAGCTTCTGGTAGCCGGCCGGCACGTCGATCTCGGCGTAATGCGCGGACGCCGGCAGGCCGAGGTTCGAGTGGTAGTAGCGCTTGTCGACGTCGATGTAGACGCAGTCGATCGCGTCGACCGCCGCCCGGAAGCCTCTGAAGTTGACGTTGACGATGTGGTTGATCTCGAGGCCGCCGAGCACGCGTCTGATCACCTTCGCCGTCAGCGCCTCACCGCCGACGGTGTAGGTCTCGTTGATCTTGCGGCTCGTGTTCACGATCCCTCTGTACGTGTAATCGACCTTCAGGTCGCGCGGGATCGACAGCACGGTCGTCGCGTTCGCGTCCGGATCCATCCGCACGAGGATCATCGTGTCGGAGCGTGCGTCTCTGCGGTCCGCGCCGAAGCGGTGGTCGGAGCCGATCAGCAGGATCGTCTGGGGGTCGCCCGCGTCCGCCTGCGAGATGACGTTGCTCGCACCCGCGATCGTGCCGCCCTGCTTGAGGTCGTCGACGAACGACTGGACCGTGTTGAGGCCGGCCGTCGCGGTGACGCCGGCCGTCAGCACGACGACGATCACGCCGGCCAGCAGGAAGCGCAGCCACAGGCCGCCGCGGCGCGGGAACTCGGGGCTCACGCGCGCCCTCCGTCGATCGCTCTCAAGCCGGTCGCCTCCGTCGCACGGTCGCGCGCGAGCCACTCCGGCAACGTCTCGACGAAGCCGGTGAGCGCCTCGCGGTAGCGCCGCAGCGAGGCGATCGAGACCCACTCCTCGGGGCCGTGGTGGCCGCCTCCGGCGGGGCCGAACTCGACCGCCGGTATCCCCGCCTCGAGGAACGAGATCGCGTCGGAGGCGCCGTCGCGGCCGACGCTGAGCGCCTCGCCCTCTGTCGTACGGCCGGCCGCGTCGCGCAGCGCGCGCACGTAGGGGTTCGTGCGCTCGACGTACGCCGGCGCGCGCATCAGCGTCTTGGCGACCGTCACGTCCGGCAGCGCGCGGATCTGGGCGAGGATCGCGCCGGGGTCCTGTCCTGGCAGGTAGCGGACGTCGACGACCATCTCGCAGCGGTCCGGCACCTTGTTGAAGACGTCGCCGCCCTCGATGCGGCCGAGGTTGATCGACGGGCGGTCGAACAGCTCCGAGGACTCGCGGGCGAAGTCCATCGCCTCGATCCGGCGGAAGACGTCGAACGCCTTCAGGATCGCGCTGTCGCCGAGCCACGGCGTCGAGCCGTGCGCCGCGCGCCCCTGCACCTCGATCCGCATCGCCAGCACGCCCTTCGCCTCGATCCCGATGTGCAGGTTCGTCGGCTCGCCGGTGATCGCGAAGTCGGCGCGCATGCCGGCTCGAACGAGCTCGTCGGTCGAGCGTTCGTCGACGTCCTCCGCCTCCTCGTCGGGCACGCACAGGAAGCGCACCCGCACGCGATCCTGCTCAGCGCAGTCTCTGAGCGCGCACAGCATCGCCGCGAGGCCGCCCTTCATGTCGTACGCGCCGCGGCCGATCAGGCGGTCGCCCTCGACGCGCGGCTCGAACTGCTGCTCGAAGCCGGGCACGACGTCGAGGTGGCCGTGCAGGATGACCGTCGGCCCGTCCTGCGGCCCGACCTCGGCGACGAGCACCGGCAACCCGTTGTGCGCGTGCTCGCGGACCTCGACCTCGCGCGCCTCCAGCCAGCCCTTGACGAACGCCGCCGCCGCCGCGAGCTCCTCCGGACGGGACGTGTCGTAAGCGATCAGCTTCTCGGCGAGCGCGCGTTCGTCGACCACGATCGAGACAGGATAGGCATGCGACCGGCCCGCCCAGTCGATGCGCGACGGATTCTGTGCCTCTGAGGCACGGAATCCGTCGCGCATCGGGAGACCGAGCCGGTCAGGCCTCCTCGGCGATCCGCTGGAACGCCTCCCAGCGGCGCTTGTCGCGTGCGGCGAGGCGCTGCTCCTCCGAGCCCGCCTCCGCTCTCGCGTAGGCGTCCTCGGCGGCGCTGAGCTTGTCCTGCAGGTCGGCGACGTCGAGCTGCTGCGGGGTGTGCGCCTCCTCGACGAGGATCAGCGCACGCCCCTCTGCCACCTGCAGGTAGCCCTCGCCCTGCGCGAATCTGACGATCTCCGACTCGCTGCGGTACAGCCGCAGCTCCGTCGGGTCGAGCATCGCGAGGATCGGCGTGTGGTTCGCGAGGATGCCGATCGAGCCCGTCGCGGTGCGCGTCGAGACCATCTCGACCTCGTCGTTGAAGACCTCGCCCTCGGGCGTGAGGACCTCGACCGGGAACTTCGTGCGGGCCACGGCCGCGCCCTAGCCTCTCGCCGCCGCGACGACGTCGTCGATCGTGCCCTTGAGCAGGAACACGCGCTCCGGCAGGTCGTCGTGCTTGCCCTCGATGATCTCCTTGAAGCCGCGGATCGTCTCGGCGATCGGGACGTAGGCGCCCGGCGTGCCGGTGAACTGCTCGGCGACGTTGAAGGGCTGCGAGAGGAAGCGCTCGACCTTGCGCGCGCGCTGGACGATCAGCTTGTCCTCGTCCGACAGCTCGTCGATGCCGAGGATCGCGATGATGTCCTGCAGCTCCTTGTAGCGCTGAAGGATCTGCTTGACCTCGTTCGCAACCGAATAGTGCTCCTCGCCGAGGATGTCCGGCTTGAGGATCGTCGAGGTCGAGTCGAGCGGGTCGACGGCCGGGTAGATGCCCTTCTCCGAGATCGAGCGTGACAGCACGGTCGTCGCGTTGAGGTGGGCGAACACCGAGGCCGGCGCCGGGTCGGTGAGGTCGTCGGCAGGCACGTAGATCGCCTGGACGGACGTGACCGAGCCCTGACGGGTCGAGGTGATGCGCTCCTGCAGCTGGCCCATCTCCGACTCGAGCGTCGGCTGGTAGCCGACCTGCGAGGGCATGCGGCCCAGGAGCGCGGAGACCTCGGAGCCGGCCAGCACGAAGCGGAAGATGTTGTCGATGAACAGGAGCACGTCCTGGCCCTGCTCGCGGAAGTACTCCGCCATCGTCAGGCCCGACAGCGCGACGCGCATGCGGGCGCCCGGGGGCTCGTTCATCTGGCCGAAGACGAGCATCGTCTTGTCGATGACGCCTGACTCCTTCATCTCCAGCCACAGGTCGTTGCCCTCGCGCGAGCGCTCGCCGACGCCGCAGAAGGCGGACAGGCCGCCGTGCTCCTTGGCGAGGTTGTGGATCAGCTCCTGGATGAGGACCGTCTTGCCGACGCCGGCACCGCCGAACAGGCCGACCTTGCCGCCCTTGGCGTAGGGCGCGAGCAGGTCGACGACCTTGATGCCGGTCTCGAACATCTCGGTCGTCGGGGTCAGGTTCTCGACCGTCGGCGCGGGACGATGGATCGGCCAGCGCTCCTCGTTGCCGACGTCGCCGGCGAGGTCGATCGCGTCGCCGAGGACGTTGAAGATGCGGCCAAGCGTGGCGCGGCCGACGGGGACCGTGATCGGGCCGCCGGTGTCGGTGACCTCCATGCCGCGGGCGAGGCCGTCGGTCGAGTCCATCGCGACCGCGCGCACGCGGTCGTCGCCGAGGTGCTGCTGCACCTCGCAGACGAGCAGGCCGTCCTCGCCGCGGTCGACGGTGATCGCGTGGTTGATCTCGGGCAGGGTGTCGGAGAAGACGGCCTCGAGCACGACGCCCTGGATCTCCTCGATGCGCCCGGTGTTCTTCGTGGCTGTGGCTGACATGTGTTTGGGTTTCTCCAGAGCTAAGGGTTTCGTCCTACGGTCGTCGCAAGCGACGACCTCCGGCCGACGTCACACCGGCGTCGCAAGCGACGGCCTTCGGTCGACGTCACGACAGCGCCTCGGCGCCGCCGACGACCTCCATGATCTCCTGCGTGATCTCCGCCTGGCGGGCGCGGTTCATCTCGAGCGTGAGGTCGTCGATGATGTCGCCGGCGTTGTCGGAGGCGCTGCGCATCGCCGTCATGCGCGCGCCGAGCTCCGACGCGGTCGACTCGAGCAGCGCCCGGAAGATCGAGATCTCGACGTAGTCGGGCACGAGCCGCTGGAGGATCTCCTCCGGCTCGGGCTCGTACTCGACGAGCGCGTGGTGGCCAGTGCCGGCCGCCGCTTCCTCCTCCGTCTCGGCCTCCAGGATGGTGGCCTGCTGGAGCGGCAGCAGCGTCTCGCGCCGCACCTCCTGCGAGATTGGCGAGATGTAGCCGTTGTAGAGGATCTCGACGCGGTCGACCTTGCCGTCCACGTAGGCGGCGGTGAGGCAGTGGGCGATCTCGCGCGCGTTGGCGTAGGTGGGGCGCTCGGTGAAGCCGGTGAAGCCCTGCTCGGGCTCCGTGCCGCGGAACGTCAGCGACGAGACGCCGCGGCGGCCGGTCGCGTAGTAGACGATCTCCTTGCCGGCGTCTCTGTAGTCGGCGGCGGTGCGCACGCCCGCGCGGATGATCTGCGAGTTGAAGGCGCCGGCGAGGCCGCGGTCGGCGGTCACGAGCAGCAGCGCGACGCGCGTCTCCGTCTCGTGCTCGTCGAGGATCGGCAGCGCCGGCACGTTGCCGGCGGCCTCCGCCGCCTGGCGCGTCATCCGGCGGATCGCGCCGGCGTAGGGGCGCAGCGCGGCGATGCGCTGCTCCGCCCGGCGCAGGCGCGCGGCGGCGACCATCTCCATCGCACGCGTGATCTTCTGGATGTTCTTGACCGACGCGATGCGGTTCTTGACGTCTCGTTGGGCCATGGGGCTTTAGACCGCCGCGGGCTCCTGCTCGGCGGCCTCCGCAGCGCCGTTGGCGCTCTCGGCCGGCGCGGCGTGCGTCGGGCGGACCTCGGGGGCGGCCTCATCGGTCAGCGGCTGGCCCTCCTCGTCGAGGTCGTAGCCGAAGTCCTCGGCGTAGCGCTTGACGAGCGCGTCGAGCGCCTTCTGCGTGTCGTCAGACCAGTCGCCGCCGGCGATCGCCTTGCGGACGTCGCCGCCCTCGGTGTGCGCGCGCTTGGTGAGGCCGTCGAGGAAGCGCTCGACCTTGTCGGAGTCGATGCGGTCGAGGTAGCCGTTCGTCGCCGCGAAGATCTGGACCACCTGGTCCTCGACCGGCAGCGGCGCGCGCTCACCCTGGTTGAGCGTCTTCACGAGCCGCTCGCCGCGGGCCAGCGTGGCCTGCGTGTCAGCGTCGAGGTCGGAGCCGAACTGGGCGAACGCCTCGAGCTCGCGGTACTGCGAGAGCTCGAGCTTGATCTTGCCGGCGACCTTCTTCATCGGCGAGATCTGCGCGTTGCCGCCGACGCGCGACACCGAGATGCCGACGTTGATCGCCGGGCGCACGCCCGAGTTGAAGAGCTTCGGCTCGAGGAAGATTTGCCCGTCGGTGATCGAGATGACGTTCGTCGGGATGTAGGCGGACACGTCGCCGCCCTGCGTCTCGATGACGGGGAGAGCAGTCATGGAGCCGCCGCCGAGGTCGTCGTTGAGCTTCACGGAGCGCTCCAGCAGGCGGGAGTGCAGGTAGAAGACGTCGCCGGGGTACGCCTCGCGGCCCGGCGGACGGCGGAGCAGCAAGGACATCTGCCGATACGCGTACGCGTGCTTCGTGAGGTCGTCGTAGACGCACAGCGCGTGTCTGCCCGCGTACAGGAAGAACTCCGCCATCGCGGCTCCCGCGTACGGCGCCATGAACTTGATCGGCGCGGCCTCGTCGGCGGAGGCGGCGACGATGATCGTGTTGTCGAGCGCGCCGTTCTCGGCGAGCGTCTCGGCGATCTGCACGACCGTCGCCATGCGCTGGCCGATCGCGACGTAGATCGAGACGACGCCAGTGCCCTTGTTGTTGATGATCGTGTCGATCGCGATCGCCGTCTTGCCCGTCTGGCGGTCGCCGATGATCAGCTCGCGCTGGCCGCGGCCGATCGGGATCATCGCGTCGATCGCCTTGATGCCGGTCTGCAGCGGCTCGGTGACCGGCTGGCGCTGGACGACGCCGGGGGCCTTGAACTCGGCCGGGCGCATCTCGGTGGTGGCGATGTCGCCCTTGCCGTCGAGCGGGTTGCCGAGCGGGTCGACGATGCGGCCGAGCAGGGCGTCGCCGACCGGGATGCTCAGGAGCTTGCCGGTGCGCTTGACCGTGTCGCCCTCGACGACCTTCTGCCAGTCGCCGAACAGCACGACGCCGACGTTGTCGGACTCGAGGTTCAGCGCCAGGCCGGTGACGTCGTGCGGCAGCTCGAGCATCTCGAACGACATGCAGTTCTCGAGCCCGTGGATGCGGGCGATGCCGTCGGCCACGGACAGCACGGTGCCGACCTCGGTCAGGTCCGCCCCGCCGGTGTCGAGGCCCTCGATGCGCGACTTCAGGATTGAGGTGATCTCGTCGGGCTTGATCTGCATGAGAGGTTCAGTGGCTCCTTGGAAGCGCGGCTACGCCTGCGCGACGTGCTTGCGAAGTTGGTCGAGGCGATGCTTGATCGAGGCGTCGAGGATCGAGTTGCCGACGCGCAGGACGATCCCGCCGAGGATCGACGGATCCACCTTGCTCGTCAGCTCGACGCGCTGACCGGTCTGCTCCCCGATCCGCTCGCCGATCGACTTCACCGTAGCCTCGTCGAGGTCGACAGCGCTGGTCACCTCGACGGGCAGCAGCTGGTTCTCCTTGTCCCACAGCCGCCCGTACTCGTCGCGGATGCGGAAGATCACGGGCATGCGATGACGCTCCAGCAGCGTCTCGAGGAAGTTGACGATCGCCGGGTCGGCGCCCTCGAGCGCGCGGTGGAGCCCGTCCTTCTTCTCCTCCGTCGAGAAGTACGGCGAGAAGAAGAAGACGCGCAGGTCCGCGTTCTCGTTCAGCGCGTCGGCGAACTGGCCGAGCTGCTCGCGCACGACGTCGAGCTTGCCCTGCTCTCTCGCGACCTCGAAGAGGGCGCGCGCGTAGACCTGGGCGATCTCCTCCATGGCTTAGTTCGAGCTCCGGTCGCCGGACAGCGTGCTGAAGTCGAGCTCGGACAGGGCGTCGTCCACGAGCCGGCGCTGGTCGTCCGCGTCGAGCGTCTTGCGCGTGACCTTCTCGGTCGCGAGGACCGTCAGGTCGGCGACCTCGCGGCGGATCTCCTGGATCGCGCGGCGCGTCTCCGCCTCGACGTCCTTCTTCGTCTGCTCGAGCAGCTCCGCGCGCTGCGTCCGCGCAGCCGCGAGCGACTCCTCCTTGGTGACCTCGCCGGCGCGCTCGGCCTTGGCGACGATCTCGTCGGCCTGGGCACGCGCGTCGGTCAGCCGCTGGCGGTACTCGGCCAGCAGCACGTCGGCCTCCTGCCGCGTGCGCTCGGAGGCGTCGATCGAGTCCTCGATCATTCTCTGACGTCTGTCGAGCGCCGCCGCGATCTGCGGGAACGCGTACTTGCGCAGGATGAACAGCGTCACGAAGAAGGCGAGCAGCAACCAGATCATCAGGCCCACGTCGGGCGAGACGAGGAAGTTGCTGCTCTCCTCCGTGCCGGCGGCCTCGGTGGCGAAGACGGTCAGCATCGCTCTAGCCGAGGAAGAACGCGATCAGACCGAAGATGAAGGCGTAGAAGACGATCGCCTCGGTGAGGGCGAAGCCAAGCCACTGGATGCTCGTGATCTCGTCGCGCATCTCGGGCTGACGCGTGACCGACTCGATCACCTTGCCGAAGATGTAGCCGACGCCGACGCCCGGGCCGATGGTGCCGAGACCGGCGCCTACGCCGAGCGCGATCGCCTTGCCGGCCTTGCGGCCGATCGCCTCGTTCTCGGCCACGGTGGCGGCGAGAGTGGTGATGACGGAGAGGTCCACAGCAGTTCTCCTGATTCGTTAGTGAGACTCGGCGACCGCGCCGCCGAGGTAGATGGCAGTCAGAGTGGCGAAGATGAAGGCCTGCAGGGTCGCGACCAGCCCGACCTCGAAGAGGAAGAAGGCGATCGCCATCGTGCCGGTGATCGTGCCGAGGATCACCGAGCCGAAGACGGCCAGGTTGAGCAGCACGACCAGCCCGCCGCCCATGAAGAGGATGAGGAGGTGGCCGGCGAGGATGTTCGCGAACAGACGAACGGAGAGCGAGACGAGCCGCACGAAGTGCGAGATCACCTCGATCACGAAGATCGGCCCTGCCGCAGGGCCCTCGACGCCAGCCGGGACCCAGCTCTTCATGTAGCCGACCGGGCCCTTCGCCCGCACGCCCTCGACGTGGTAGCTGACCCACACGATCAGCGTCAGCGCGAGCGGCACCGACAGGTTCGCGGTCGCGGCGTAGAGCGCGAGCGACGGGACCTGGACGCCGAAGATGTCCACCGAGTGCTCGGTGTTCGTCGGCAGCGGCAGGTACCCGATCATGTTCGAGAACCAGATGAAGAGGAACAGCGCGCCGATGAAGGGGAACCACTTGGCCGCCATGCGGTCGTCCATGTTTCCCTTGGTGATGTTGTCGCGCATGAGGGCGAACGCAGCCTCGACGGCGGTCTGCACCTTGTTGGGGCGCTGCTGCATGCGTCTGGCGACCCACACCATCGTGATGCAGGTGAGCGCGGCCGCGATGACCACGTACATCACGGCCTTGTTGATCGAGAGGTCGATCCCGCCGATCTCGATCGAGATCCAGGGGTCGAGCTTGAACTCGTTCTGCGGTCTGTAGTGCTCGTTGATCTCGAGCGCCATCGCGCCCGCAGGATTGGCGAGCAGCAGGACGAGCGGTGTCAGGGCCGCGAGCAGACGGGCATGAGCCCCGTTCAGAAAGCTCGCCGGCCGGCTGTCACCGTCTCGCGGCGACGGATCGCCACCCGCGATGCTCGACGATGCGTTGCATCGCCTCCGCTCGCGCGCGGCGCCCGTCATCCACGATCCGGCGCCATCCGACGCGGCGCCATCTCTGAACGGGGCTCTCATGGACGCGGGGTCTCCTTCTCGAACGGGCGCAGGATCATGGTCATGGTGAAGTAGACGGTGAAGAGGGCGATGAAGAGAACAGCCGCGGAGAGGCCGGCTTCGTCGCCGACCGTCACTCCAACCGCGAAGATCGTAAGGGCTACGAGCCATCCGCGTCCGATCATCGAACCTGCCATCAGGCCGACGGTCGTCCGCGCATCATCGCTGGCGGCGGCGCGACGTGC
>DATHEP010000494.1:0-2800 GCA_035318525.1 Conexibacter sp. | reverse complement strand
CCTAGCAGTGACGCACGCCAGGCGCTCACGCTCCGCGCAGAAGCGGAGCGCCTGGTCGTCGTCGACAAGAGCAGCCACACCGCCGCGCTGCTGTTCATCAAAGACGCGAAGACGATCAAGCGCAACATCACGGAGCACTGGCAGCGGATCACGCGCGCGGTCGACGAAATGAAGACCAACCTGCTCAACCTCAAACGCCAGGATCTCGAACCCGTCGAGCGCGCGATCGCGCTGGTCGAGGATCGCGCGCTGGCGTATCAGCGCGAGGAGGACCGGCGCGTGCGCGAGGAGGAGGACCGCCGCCGGCGCGACGCGGAGCGCGAGGCGAACGAACGACGCGAGCGCGAGCTGGCGGAGCAGGAACGCAAGGCGCTCGAACACGAAGCGCAGAGCGCCGACCTGTCAGAGCGCGAGGAGCTGTTCGTCACGCACATCGTGCTCGGCGACAGCGCGCTCGTGGCGGCACGCCAGGCGCGGTTCAAGGATCCCGCCGCGGCGGCGTCGCGACTGATGAAGACGGCGAAGATCCTGGCGGCTATCAGCGGCCGGCAGCGGGCGCGCGAGCTGCGCCAGCAGGCGGAGGCGATCAAGGCGCAGCCGCTCGACGTCGTCACGGCAAAGCCCGTCGAGCGCCAGGTCGGCAAGGTGTCCGGCACGCGCACGGTCGTGACCTACAGCGCCGTCGTCGACGACGCCGACAAACTGATCGACGCGGTTTGCAAGGGCGACGCAGCGCGCTCAGTCGTCATGCCGAACGTCGTCGAGCTGAACGCCCAGGCGCGGCAGCTCAAAGACGCCGGCCTGTTCGCGGCCGCGTTCCCTGGCTGCCGGCTCGTGAAGCATGAAGGGATCGCGGGCTAATGGCGAAACGCAAACGGAAGGACGAGCTGACCTACTTCGACGAGGCCGGCTACGCACACAAGCCCTGCCACATCTGCGGCGTCGACTGCTCGACGCATCCAGACGCCGGCAACCCGCTCGCGCTCTGCGGCGACTGCGGGAAGGCGACGTGTCCAGACCATCGCGACGAGACGCCAGCGACGCGCTGCAGCTCGTGCCGGAGGAACGCCGCATGATCACCACACCCAACGCGGAGCGCGAAATTTTCGAGGCACTCAAGTCGGTCGCGAAACCGACGACACCCAAGCCGGCGCCGCGCGTCCTGATCGTCGCTGCCGACGCTCAGGGCAAGCCGCGGCGCATCCTGCGGCAGATCACGCGGGGCGGGAGGATCGTCGAATGAGACTCCCAAACATCTACGTCGGGCGCTACGTGCTACCGGACGGCACGCCGCGCGAGTTCAGAGCATCGGCCTGGAACAAGGGCGACGCGGAGGCACTGGTCGCCGTAGCTGCACGCGAGCAGCTACGGCGACCGTCTCGCCGGCGCGCTCTGCTACGGCGTCGAGCTGCGCCAGAAAGGACGACGGAGCGAATGAGCGCGCCGACACTCCGCCCGTATCAACGCAACGCGCTCGACGCGATCGTCACGCACGCGCAGCTCGCGATCCGTGAGGCGCTCGGCTGCAACCGGCTGCTGGTGAAGAAACCAACCGGCACCGGCAAGACCGTCATGTTCGCCGCGATGCTCCAGTGGCCGGCGATCGCGAAGTGGCTGGAGACGTTCCCCGCGAATGAACGCAAGATGCTCGTGATCGCGCATCGCGAGGAGCTGCTCGACCAGGCCGCCGACAAGATCCAGAAGCAGAACAAGGGGCTCGTCGTCTCGATCGAGCAGGGCGATCGCTACGCGAGCCCGTATTCCGACGTCGTCATCGCGAGCATCCAGACACTGGCCGCGATGAAGTTCCGCCGGCTGCATCGGCTGCTGCGCAAACACACGTTCCGGATCGTCGTCGTCGACGAAGCGCATCACGCCGCGGCGTCGACCTACCGCACCGCGCTCGTGCACCTGGGGTTCCTGCCGGCGGCCGACGCCGACGAAGCGCACGAGGATGTCGAGGCGCCGATGTATGACGACGTCGCCGTCATGGAGCAGGCGCTGGCGGGATGGGACGCGCAAGCGCCGAAGGATCGGCTGCTCGTCGGCGTGACGGCAACGCCGAACCGCTCCGACAGCATCGGCCTGAACTGCGTCTTCCAAACGCTCGCCTACAGCTACGCGCTGAAGCAAGCGATCGATGATGGCTGGCTCGTGCCGATCACGCCCTGGGTCGTCGAGTCGAACACGTCGCTCGACAGCGTCCGCACATCACACGGCGACTTCAACCAGAAGGATCTGGCGAACACGGTCAACACGCCGGAACGGAACCGCATGGCCGTCGCCGCCTGGCACGAGCACGCGGCCGGGCTCTCGACGATCGCGTTCACCGTCGATGTGCAGCACGCGCACGACCTAGCGGCCGCGTTCGCGGAGGCCGGCGTCAAGGCCGCGGCGGTCAGCGGCGAGACGCCGAAGGAGGAGCGCCGCGGCATCCTGGCAGCGTTCACCCGCGGCGACCTGCAGGTCATCACGAACTGCATGGTCCTGACGGAAGGGACCGACCTACCGCGCACCGGCTGCATCCTGCACGCGAAGCCGACGAAGTCGTCGACGCTCTACGAGCAAATGACGGGGCGCGGGCTCCGCATCCACCCCGGCAAAACCGAATGCGTCGTCATCGACATTGTTGACGTCGCCCGTCGTCATTCCTTACAGACGGCGCCCGTGCTCTACGGGCTTCCCCCTGGCATCGCGGTCAAGGACGGCACGCCGCTGCAGGCCGTGCTCGACGAGCTGGAGGCGCTGCGCGAGCGGTATCCCAACTTCGACATCGACGAGGCGCTCGAAGCACGCCGTT
>DATHEP010000493.1:0-12307 GCA_035318525.1 Conexibacter sp. | reverse complement strand
CGAGGTCGTGGACGACCAGCAGCGATGACCGACGAGACGCGCAACCCGAACGTGGCGGCCGAGCAGGCCGCCACGATCGCGGAGGACGCCGCCCCGGAGATCCCCGGGGCGGACCAGCCGTCCGCGGAGGCGCAGGTCGCCGCCGCCGAGCAGCCGCTTCCGGAGCCCGCCGAGGCCCCGGAGGCGGACGCTCCGCCGGCGCATGCACGCCGTCGGTGGACTCCGCCTCGACGGCAGGCGACTCCTCCTCGGGAGTCGCCTGCTGGTCCTGCTCGGTCATCAGGACTTGCCCTCGTCCACGACCTCGGCGTCGACGACGTCCTCCTCCTCGGAGGCGTCGGCCGCAGCGCCGTTCGCGCCGGCGGCAGCACCGTCGCCGTCCGCCGCGGCCTGCTCCTGAGCCTTCTCGTACATCGCCTCGGAGACCTTGTGGAAGGCGACCTGCAGTGCCTCGGCCTTCGCGTTGATCTCGTCCGCGTCCTCGGAGGTCAGGCTCTCGCGGACCGCTCTGGTCGCCGCCTCGATCTCCTCTCTGGAGGAGGCGTCGACGCCGTCGCCGAGCTCCTTCAGCTGGCGCTCGGCCTGGTAGGCGGCGTTCTCGCCGTTGTTGCGCGCCTCGGCCAGCTCGCGCGCTCTGCGGTCCTCCTCGGCGTGCGACTCGGCGTCGCCGACCATCTGTCTGATCTCGTCGTCAGAGAGGCCGGAGCCGGCCTTGATCTCGATCTTCTGCTCCTTGCCGGTGCCGAGGTCTCTGGCGGAGACGGACAGGATGCCGTTCGCGTCGATGTCGAACGCGACCTCGATCTGCGGGATGCCACGCGGCGCCGGTGGGATGCCCGTGAGCTGGAACTTGCCGAGCGACTTGTTGTACTGCGCCATCTCGCGCTCGCCCTGGAGCACATGGATCTCGACGGACGGCTGGTTGTCGTCGGCGGTCGAGAAGACCTCGGACTTGCGCGTCGGGATCGTCGTGTTGCGCTCGATCAGCTTCGTCATCACGCCGCCCTTGGTCTCGATGCCGAGCGTGAGCGGGGTGACGTCGAGCAGCAGGACGTCCTTGACGTCGCCGGCCAGCACGCCGGCCTGGATCGCAGCGCCGACGGCGACGACCTCGTCCGGGTTGACGCCGCGGTGCGGGTCCTTGCCGGTGAGCTCCTTGACCTTCTCCTGCACGGCGGGCATGCGCGTCATGCCGCCGACCATCACGACGTGGTCGATCGTCTTCGCGCCCTTGTCTCTCGCGTCGTCGAGCGCCTGGCGGACCGGCGCGACGGTGCGCTCGATCAGCGGCGAGGTGAGCTCGTTGAGCTTCGCGCGGGAGAGGCGGGTGTCGAGGTGCTTCGGACCCGACTGGTCGGCCGTGATGAAGGGCAGGTTGATCTGCGTCTCCTGCGTGGTGGAGAGCTCGATCTTCGCCTTCTCGGCTGCCTCGTAGAGGCGCTGGAGCGCCATCGCGTCGGCCGCCAGGTCGATCCCCTGCGACTTCTTGAAGTCGGCGACGAGCCAGTCGACGATCGCCTTGTCGAAGTTGTCGCCGCCGAGGTGGTTGTCGCCGGCGGTCGACTTGACCTCGAACACGCCGTCGCCGATCTCCAGCACCGACACGTCGAACGTGCCGCCACCGAGGTCGAAGACGAGGATCGTCTGGTCGGTCTCCTTGTCGAGCCCGTACGCGAGCGAGGCCGCGGTCGGCTCGTTGATGATGCGCTTGACCTCGAGGCCGGCGACCTTGCCGGCGTCCTTCGTCGCCTGACGCTGGTCGTCGTTGAAGTACGCGGGGACGGTGATGACCGCGCTGTCGACCGTCTCGCCGAGGTAGGCCTCGGCGTCGGCCTTGAGCTTCTGCAGGATCATCGCGCTGACCTCGGGCGGGCTGTACTGCTTGCCGCCCGCCTCGATGCGCGCGTCGCCGCCGGGGCCGGCGACGACCTTGTAGGGGACGATCTGCTCCTCCTCGCGCACCTCGGCCTCCTTGCGGCCCATGAAGCGCTTGACGGAGAAGACCGTGTTGGTGGGGTTCGTGACCGCCTGCCGCTTGGCGACGGTGCCGACCAGCCGCTCGCCGCTCGCCGTGAACGCGACGACCGACGGCGTCGTGCGACCGCCCTCGGCGTTCTCGATCACGGTCGGCTCGCCGCCCTCGAGGACGGCCATGCAGCTGTTCGTGGTGCCGAGGTCGATGCCGATCGTCTTGCCCATGCGTGTTAGCTCCTCCGGTGCTTCCTTGTGTCAGGGGAAAAAATCTAAGCCTGAGTGTAGTAGATCTTGCGCGTTTCCACGCCTCAGTCTACGCACGCCTGCTGGGGCACATGCGGCGCAGTGGACAGGCGGCGCACGCGGGCGTGCGCGCGTGGCACGTGCGGCGGCCGTGGCGCAGCAGGTTCACGTGCAGCTCCAGCTCCTCACCGGGCGCCGTGAGCGCGAGCATCACGTCGTGCAGCTCCTCGAACGGCGCGCCCGGGCGCAGCAGGCGCAGCCGCATGCCGACGCGGCTGACATGCGTGTCCACGGGCACGTCGTGCAGGCCGTAGGCGAACAGCAGCACGCAGGCGGCCGTCTTGCGGCCGACGCCGGGGAGGCTGCAGAGGTAGGCCTGGCCCTCGGGGACCGGCGCGTCGCGCAGCCAGGCGAGGTCGAGGCCGCGGGGATGGGCGTCGATCGTCGCGAGGATCTCCTGGATGCGCTTGGACTTGACCTTCGAGATGCCGCCGGGCCTGATCGCCTCCTCGACCTCGTCGTTCGGCGCATGCAGCACGGCCTCCCACGACGAAAAGCGCTCGCGCAGGCGCTCGTAGGCGACATCGCGGTTGCGGTCATTCGTCGACTGCGAGAGGACGGTCAGCACCAGTTCGTCGAGCGGCTGCTCGTGGGGCGCCATGATCGGCACGCCGTAGACCTCGCGCAGGCGGTCGCGGATCGCCACCACGCGCCGTCGCGTCGGACGGCGCCACTCGGCGGCAGGGATGGTGGCGCCGGGCGACACGCGCTGGGACGTTAGCCGGCGTGCAATCCGCGTACCGCTGACGTACGCAGATTGCGCCTCCTCTAAGCTCGCGCCCGCGTGGCTGTCGAGGAGCACACCGGGGAGATCGACGGCCAGCCCGTCTTCTGGCGCAGCGCGCCGGCGCCGGGCGAGAGAGCGCGCAATGGCGGGGCGGCCGGCGGGGAGCTCGCCGCGGACGGACGTGCGCCCGTCCTCTACGTCCACGGCGTCCCGACGAGCAGCGACGACTGGGTCCCATTCCTGGAGCGAACGGGCGGGCTGGCGCCCGACCTGCTCGGCTTCGGCCGCTCCGGCAAGGGCGGCCAGAACGACTACTCGCTGGAGGGGATCGCGCGGTTCGTCGAGCGCTTCCTCGACGAGATCGTCGAAGTCGAGCGCGTGCGGCTGGTCGTGCACGACTGGGGCTCGGCCGCGCTCGCGTTCGCCCAGCGGCACCCGGAGCGGATCGAGCGGCTCGTGATCGTGAACGCCGTCCCGCTGCTGCCCGGGTATCGCTGGCATCGCGCGGCGCGCGTCTGGCGGACGCCGTTCGTCGGCGAGATGGCGATGGGCCTGACGCTGCGCCCGACGTTGGCGCGCGCGCTGCGCCCGGCCTTCGCGGGCCCGGTGCCGCCGTCGTTCGTGGACGCCGCGTGGGCCCGCTTCGACCAGGGCACGCAGCGCGCGATCCTGCGGCTGTACCGCAGCGCGCCGGAGAACCTGCTGGCCGAGGCCGGTAACAGGCTTTCACACCTCGTCGCGCCGGCGTTGGTAGTTTGGGGCACGCGCGACCCGTACATCCCGCCGCGCTTCGGGGATCTGTATGCAGCGGCATTGGGGGAGGCGACGACCGTCGCGCATGTCGAGGACGCCGGGCACTGGCCCTGGCTCGACCGCCCCGATGTGATCGATCGCATTGCCACGTTCTTGGACGAGACCTGACCGACGCCTCCGCAGCGCCCTCGTGGCGCTGACGCTCACGCCGGCGGCGCTCGCGATGCCTGCGGACGCGGCCGAGCCGGCCGCCGGAGCCACGCCGCCGATCCCCGCCACCCCCGTCGCGACCCCCTATCGCGACGCGCTCGTACGCGAGCTGAACCGCGTCCGCGCGCGGCGCGCCCTGCCGTCGGTGCGCTTCGATCGCCGCCTGAGCGGCGGCGCGACCGCCCACTCGCGCGACATGGTGCACAAGCGCTACTTCGCCCACGGCACCTGGACCACGCGCGTGCGCGCATCCGCCGCCGGCGCCGATGCCGTCGGCGAGGTGCTCGGCTGGCTGGTCGTCGACGATCCGACCGAGGAGGCCACCTGGCTGGTGCGCCAGTGGCTGCGCTCGCCGCCACACCGCGCGGTGCTGCTGGAGCGCGGCTTCGGACGCGTCGGCATAGGCCGCGTGACGAACGCAGAAGCGGACGGCAGAGTCACAGCCACGTACACGGCCGACTTCGCGTCGGTCGGCTGAGCCGCCGGCTCGTCGGCCGCCAGCGGATGCGCGACGGATTACGGGCCTGTGAGGCCCAGAACTCGTCGCGCATGCCGAGCGCCCTCCGACTGCGGGACGCTCGCGGTGCACTAGCCTCCGCGGCCGCATGGACCGCCCGCGCCGCCCCGCACGGGACCTGAGCCGCCTCGCGCCCCCGGCGCTCGCCGCGGCGCTCGCCGCCGTCTACCTGATCTGGCAGCCGCCGAGCCTCGACCTCGCCGCCGCCGAGTACCGCGCGTGGCTGTTCGGCCACGAGGGCCTCGGGCTGTGGAACAACCAGTGGTACGGCGGACACCACCTGCCGGGCTACAGCTTGTTGTTCCCGCCCCTGGCGTGGTGGCTTGGTCCGCGCGTGGTCGGTGCGATCGCGGTCGTGGCCGCGGCGTGGCTGTTCGAGCGCCTCGCTCACGAGCACTACGGCGAGCGAGCCTGGCTCGGCGCGACGTGGTTCGCCGCCGGCGCCGCCACCACCCTCTTCAGCGGCCGGCTGACGTTCGCGCTGGGGCTCGTGCCGGCGCTCGCATCGCTGCGAGCGCTACAGAGGGGCGCCGCCGAAGACGCCGATCGGGCGGGTGGCGCGGGGCAGTCTTTTCCGCGACCCCGCTCGCGGAAAAGAGCTGTCCCCGCGACAGGACCCGCCCGCCAACACGGCCTGTGGCTGGGAGCGGCGCTCCTGCTGGCACTGCTCACTCCACTCGCCAGCCCCGTCGCCGCCCTCTTCCTGGCCCTGGCTGGAACCGCCTACGCGCTCGGCGAGCGGCGGGCGCGTGGGATCGCGGTCGCAGCGGCCGCGATGGCGCCCGTCGCGGCGCTGTCGATCGCCTTCCCAGAGGGCGGGATCGAGCCGTTCGTCTTCTCGGCCTACTGGCCGGTCCTGGCGTTCGCCGCCGTCGCGCTCGTGCTGCTGCCGCGCGAGGAGCGGACGCTGAGGATCGGCGTCGTCCTCTACGCACTCGGCTGCACGGCTGCGTTCCTGATCGACACGCCGCTCGGCGGGAACGTCGTGCGGCTCGGGGCGTTGTGCGCAGGGCCGCTGGCGGCGCTCGTGCTGTGGCCGAACCGCAAGCTGGTGCTCGCTCTGCTCGCGCCGTTCCTGCTGTGGTGGCAGTGGAACGCGGCCGTGGACGACGTTCACACGGCGAGCGGGGATCCGAGCGTGCACGCCGCGTACTACGCGCCGTTGCTCGACGCGCTCGACCGCGCCGGCGCGCGCGGTGGGGCGGCCGGCCGCCTGGAGATCCCCTTCACGCGCCTGCACTGGGAGGCGCGCCACGTCGCGCCGGCGATGCCGCTCGCGCGCGGCTGGGAGCGGCAGATGGACCTGAAGGTCAACCCCCTGTTCTACGGTGAGCAGACCGACGCCCCACCGCTGACCGCCACCCGCTACCGCACCTGGCTCGACGAGACGGCGGTGCGATGGGTCGCCGTCCCGCAGGATCTGCGGCTCGACTACTCCGCCCAAGACGAGGCCACCTTGATCGCCGGCGGGCTGCCATACCTGAGACCTGTGTGGCGCAACCCAGACTGGCGGCTGTACGAGGTGCGGGATTCGATGCCGCTCGCCGACCCGCCGGCACGGGTGACGGCGCTCGGCACGGACACGGTCACGCTCGACGTCCCCCGGCCGGCGACGGTCCGACTGCGCGTGCGCTGGACGCCGTACTGGGCGGTCGTCGCCGGCGAGGCGTGCGTCGAGCCCGACGGCGAGTGGACGCGGCTGCGCGTCCGCCGCGCGGGCGAGGTGCGGCTCGCGACGCGCTTCGCGCCGGGCCGGATCGGCGCCCGGAGCCCGCGCTGCGCGTAGCCACAGCTTCCGGTGAACGACGGGTAACAGGGTAGGATGCGTCGCTTCCCCATGATCCGCGGGCTTCGCAACATCGAGCAGCGGGTGCTGCCGCGCGGGTGGGCTGATCTGGCACGCCAGCTGCTGCTCTTCGCCGCCGCCTACTACGCGTACCAGATCGTGCGCGGCACGGTCGACGGCAAGGTCGCCGTCGCAGCGTGGAACGCGACGAAGATCATCAACCTCGAGCACACGCTGCACATCTTCGCCGAGCCCAGCGTGCAGGCGTGGGCGTCGAGCAAGGCGTGGCTGATCGACGGCGCCAACTGGATGTACATCAACTCCCACTTCGTCGTGACCGTGGGAGCGCTCGTCTACATCTACCTGCGCCGCAACGAGAGCTTCTACTTCGTGCGCAACATGTTCATGATCGCGATGGGTTTCGCGCTCGTCGGCTACGTGCTGTACCCGACGGCGCCGCCGCGGCTGATGCCAGAGTGGGGCTTCACCGACTCGGTCGCCGCGTTCACCGGCGTGCGCGTCGAGAACGCGCCCGTCAGCGCGCTGCTGAACCTCTACGCGGCTGTGCCGTCGATGCACGTCTGCTTCGCGCTGATGGTCGGCTGGCCGCTCGCGCGGCTCGTCAAGCCGCGGCCGTTGAAGGTCGCGTGGTTCCTGTACCCGTTCCTCGTGACGTTCGTCGTCGTGGCGACCGGCAACCATTACTTCCTCGACGCGGTGCTCGGCGCGATGACCGCGGGCACCTCCGCGCTCCTGTCCCAGCAGCTGCTCGCACGCTGGCGCCCCCAGGCGTGGTCATTCGGGCAGGAGCGCAAGGCAGAGGCAGCGGCGTGAGCGCCGTCGACGAACTCTCGGCGGCGGTGAGAAACCGCCTGATCGAGTCGCGCCTGACGCCGAACGCGATCTCGCTCACCGGCCTCGTCGGCAACCTGATCGCGGCCGTGCTGGTGTGGCAGGAGTACTTCTTCCTCGGCGGAGTCGCCTTCATCCTCGGCTCCGTGATGGACACGCTCGACGGGCGCTACTCGCGCATGTCGGGGAAGGGCACGCCGTTCGGAGCGTTCCTCGACTCGACGCTCGACCGCATCGAGGAGGGGATCGTGCTGACCGCGGTCGCCGCCTACTTCGCGACGCAGGGCGACGAGCGGGCGGTCGCGGCGGTCGTCGTCGCGGTGCTCGGCTCGCTGATGGTGTCCTACACCCGCGCGCGCGCCGAGGCGCTCGGCGTCGAGTGCAAGGTCGGCATCGCGAGCCGCGCCGTGCGCGTCGTGATCCTGTCGGTCGGGCTCGTGTTCGCGAAGGGCGCCGGCCTCGGCGACTTCGAGCTGCTGGCGCCGGCCGTCTACGTGCTGGCGGCGCTCTCGCTGATCACGATGCTGCAGCGCATCTTCCACGTCCGGCGCGAGCTGTCGGCCGCCCCGCCCCTGTAACCCGCGCCGCCCCGCGGGGTCTTTCCCCCAGACCTTCGAGGAGGACACTCTCACCGTGAGCAACACTTCAAGCAACGGCGCCAGCCGCTACCAGGCCGAGAAGGTCCGCGTGGCGATCATCGGCGTCGGCAACTGCGCCAACTCGTTCGTGCAGGGCATCCAGTACTACAGAGACGCCGACCCGAACGCCGACGTCCCCGGCCTGATGCATGTCGATCTCGGCGGCTACCACGTCCGCGACGTGGAGTTCACGGCGGCCTTCGACGTCGACAAGGAGAAGGTCGGCAAAGACCTCTCCGAGGCGATCTGGTCCGGCCAGAACGACACGATCAAGTTCGCCGACGTGCCGCACCTCGACGTCCCCGTCTACCGCGGCATGACGCACGACGGCCTCGGCAAGTACCTCTCGCAGAAGATCACGAAGGCCGACGGGCCGACGGCCGACATCGTGCAGATCCTCAAGGACACGAAGACCGACGTCGTCGTCTCCTACCTGCCGGTCGGCTCCGAGCAGGCGACCAAGTGGTACGTCGAGCAGGTGCTCGAGGCCGGCTGCGGCTTCGTCAACTGCATCCCCGTCTTCATCGCGCGCGAGGACTACTGGGACGAACGCTTCAGAAAGGCCGGGCTCCCGATCGTCGGCGACGACATCAAGTCGCAGGTCGGCGCGACGATCACGCACCGCGCGCTCGCCCGCCTCTTCTACGAGCGCGGCGTGAAGCTGGAGCACACCTCGCAGCTCAACGTCGGCGGCAACATGGACTTCTTCAACATGCTCGAGCGCGAGCGGCTGGAGTCGAAGAAGATCTCCAAGACGAACGCCGTGACCTCGGTCGCCGGCATCGAGCTGCCTGAGAGAGACGTGCACGTCGGCCCCTCGGACTACGTGCCGTGGCTGACCGACCGCAAGTGGGCGCACATCCGCCTTGAGGGCAGAGCGTTCGGCGACGTGCCGCTGATCGCCGAGATGAAGCTCGAGGTGTGGGACTCCCCCAACTCCGCCGGCATCGTCATCGACGCCGTCCGCTGCTGCAAGCTGGCGCTGAACCACGGCGTCGGCGGCCAGCTCGACGGGCCGTCGTCCTACCTCATGAAGTCGCCGCATACGCAGCGGCCGGATGACGAGGCGCGGCTGGCGACCGATACGTTCATCGCCGCGCACGCCGGCCTTCCCGGCACTGCGCCTGTCGGCGCGCCGGCGCCAGCTTCGACCGAGGCCTAGCCGCACCCCCGGCAATCTGCTGTTCTCAGCGAACAGCAGATTGCCGTGCATCGCCGCTGCGATGATGCACGGCGTGTGGGACGCCCTCTCGATGCCCCTCGCCGGGTCCCTGGTGCGGCTTGAGCCGCTGGAGGACCGGCACGTGGAGGAGCTGCGGGCGGCCGCGGCGGATTCGCGCGTGTCGGCGTGGTTGCCGGTGTCGCTGGACCAGCCGAGATGGTTTGACTGGTGGCTGCAGGACGCGCGCGCCGCGTTCGCGGAGCGGCGCGAGGTGACGTTCGCGACCGTGCGGCGGGCAGACGGGGTCGCCGTCGGGTCGTCGCGCTTCATGGAGCTGCGCGAGCGCGACCGGTCGGTCGAGGTCGGGTGGACGTGGCTGGCGCCCGCCGCGTGGAGAACCGGCGCGAACATCGAGGCGAAGCTGCTGATGCTCGGACAGGCGTTCGAGCGGGCCGGCTGCGTGCGCGTGGAGCTGAAGACGGACGCGCGCAACGAGCGCTCGCGTGCGGCGATGGCGGCGCTGCCGGCGCAGTTCGAGGGGATCCACCGCCGGCACAAGCTGCTGCTCGACGGGACGCATCGCGACTCCGCCTGGTACAGCGTGATCGACGGCGAGTGGCCAGAGGTGCGGACGAACCTGGAGCGGCGGCTGGCCGCCCGGGCCTGACGCGCCGCTCTATCCTCCAGACCGTGCCCGCGCGCCTCGCGATCGCCCAGGTCACCCCGTTCGCCTGGGAGGTGCCGCACGAGGTCAACCGCGCGGTCGCGCGCTGCGCGGAGCAGCTCGCCGCGCGCGGGCATCGCGTCGTCGTGATCGCCCCCTCGCTGTCGAGCACGCTCGTGCGCGAGTCGCGCAGAGCGATCCACGCGGCGCGCGAACGGCCGGAGGCGCTCCTGGAGCCCATCGCCGGCGCGGCGTATCGGCTGCTTGGCGTCGGCGAGGTGCTGCCCTTCTCGCCCTCGCGGCGACGTGCAGCGTCGCTGCCGATCGACGTCGCGCGGACAATCGAGCAGGCGCTCGCGATCGCGCCGCTCGACATCGTCCACCTGCACGAGCCGTTCGCGCCGAGCGCCGCCAGCGCTGCGCTGCGCCACTCGCGCGCGCTCAACGTCGGCACCTTCCACGCGCCGAGTGAGCGCACGCTGCGGACGCAGGTCGCGCGCCGCGTCGTCGAGCTGTTCCTCGGCCGCCTCGACGCGCGCATCGCCAGCTACGCGGCGACGCGCGACCTGCTGGCGCGCTGGTTCCCCGGCGACTGCCGCGTGATCCTGCCGGGCGCGGACGCGCCGTCCCCGCCCGCCGGCGAGCCGGCCGCGCGCTCGCTCGACGGCCCGGTGGAGATCGCGCTCGTCGCCGACGAGGAGCGGCCGGCGGTACGCACCCTGCTGCGCGCGCTGCGGCGGCTGCCGGCGAGCGGCGACTGGCACGCGACGATCTGGTCGCCGCGCGGCGCGCCGACCGGCAGCCCGTTGCGCCAGGAGCTGCGCGAGCGGATCTCGTTCGCCGGCCCGGAGGAGCTCGACGAGGACGCGCTGCTCGCGCGCGCGCACGTCGTCGTGCGCGCCTCGAGCGGCATCGCGCCGGCGCCCGGCGGGCTCGTGCGCGCGCTCGGCGCCGGCTGCATCCCCGTCGTCGCGCGCCTGCCCGTCTACGAGGAGCTCGTCGGCGACGGCGAGCACGGGCTGCTGTTCTCCCCCGGCGATGCGGAGACGCTCGCCGCGCAGCTCGCGCGGCTCGTCGCCGACCCGGCCGAGCGGGCGCGCCTGCGCGCCGCCGCCGACCCGCTGCGGGAGGGCTTGAGCTGGTCGCGCGTGGCGGACGAGCTGGAGGACGTCTACGCCGGACTCGTCGCCAGACGCCACGACGGCCGCGGGAACCCGGCGCTGCGGGCGCGCGTGGCGAGACGGCGGCGGATCGACGTCGACCTGCACATGCACACCGACCACTCGCACGACTGCGTCACGCCGGTCGAGGTGCTGCTCGCGACCGCGAAGGCGCGCGGGCTCGGGGCGATCGCCGTCACCGACCACAACGAGGTGTCGGGCGCGTTCGAGGCGCAGGCGAAGGCGAACGGAATCAAGGTGATCGTCGGCGAGGAGGTCAAGACAGCCGATCAGGGCGAGGTGATCGGCCTGTTCCTCAGAGAGCTGATCCCACGCGGGCTGACGCTGCAGGAGACGATCGCCGAGATCAAGCGCCAGGGCGGCGTCGTCTACGTCCCCCATCCGTTCGACCGCATGCACGCGGTCCCGGACTACGAGCACCTGACGGCCGTGCTCGACGACGTCGACGCGATCGAGGTCTTCAACCCGCGCGTCGCGATCCAGGAGTTCAACGAGGAGGCCGCCCGCTTTGCGGCGAAGTACCGCATCCCGGCGGGCGCCGGGTCGGACGCACACGT
Organism: Conexibacter sp.; assembly: GCA_035318525.1. Taxonomy (GTDB): domain Bacteria; phylum Actinomycetota; class Thermoleophilia; order Solirubrobacterales; family Solirubrobacteraceae; genus Conexibacter. The sequence goes on along the minus strand of DATHEP010000493.1, from coordinate 983 downwards.
CGCGCAGGGGCTCGGCTCGGTCCGCATCCGCATGCCCGACTTCGACGGACCCGAGGAGTTCCTGGAGGCGCTGCGCGAGGCGGACATCGTGCGGACGCCCGCTAGCCTCCTCTACGTGCAGGCGTTGAAGTTCCTGCAGACAAGAGCGACGCCGAGAGGCGCGCGGGCGGCCTCTCGCGAGCGGCGCGTGCGGCGGGCGGCACGCAAGTCCTGATGCACGAGCAGGGACATGCCGGGGGCGCGTCCAATCTTCCCCCAAGCATGCCCATCACCGACGACGAGATCCGCGAGAAGTACCTCGAGCGGGCGATCCGCGAGCTGAACCGCTTCACGCGCGAGCTGCAGAGCTGCGAGCACTGCCCGCGCGGCAACCTGATGCCCGTGCTCGGCTCGGGCCACCCGCAAGCCGACGTGCTCCTGATCAAGCACCACGCGCGCCCCTCCGAGATCGAGGAGGGCGTCGCCTTCTACGGCCGCTCCGGCAGCGCGCTGATGAAGTCGCTCAAGAAGCTGCGGATCGATCCGCTGGCCGTCTACGGGACGTTGTGCGTGAAGTGCCCGCTGCCGGACCCGTCGCTCGCCGACCCGGCCTGCGTCGAGCGACTGCTGGAGGAGCTGGCGATCGTCCAGCCGAAGATGGTCGTGGTGATGGGCGAGGACGCGCTCGACGTCGTCAACGAGCTGGACGTCCCGCTCGGCCGCATGCTCGTGCCCGAGCCCGGGGTGATCCAGCGGCTGACGCCCACGATCGAGGCGCTGTTCGTGCCCAACATCGACGACTCGCTCGACGAGGAAGGCTCGAAGCGCGCCTTCTGGGACGCCTTCAAGCTGCTCGGCGGCTGGTACGAGAGCCTGCCTCCGTACTGAGTCCCGCAGCCCGGCTGGTGGGGCCGCTCAGCCGAGCCCGCTCAGCGCCGCCGCACCGTCACGTCGCCTGAGGAGGCCTTGACGTCGATCAGGCGCCGGGCGTCGGGGTCCTGGCG
>DATHEP010000492.1:0-4921 GCA_035318525.1 Conexibacter sp. | reverse complement strand
CGTCGACCTCACGCCGGCCGCGGTCGGGCCCTACGTCGTGCCTGAGGTCAACCTCGACGCGCACCTCGACGCCGACAACGTGAACCTCGTCACATGCGGCGGGCAGGCGACGATCCCGACGATGCACGCGATCGACCGCGTGGCCGACGTCGCCTATGGCGAGATCGTCGCGACGATCTCGTCTGCCAGCGCCGGCCCCGGCACGCGCCAGAACATCGACGAGTTCACCGTCACGACCGCGCGCGGGCTCGAGCTGGTCGGCGGCGCCGACGAGGCGAAGGCGATCATCGTCCTCAACCCGGCCGACCCGCCGATCCTGATGCGCGACACGGTCTTCGCGCGCGTGCGCGAGCCCGACGCGGCGGCGATCGAGCAGTCCGTGCAGGCGATGGCCGAGGCGATCCGCGCCTACGTGCCGGGCTACCGGCTGCGCCTCTGCGACGTCGACGGCGACCTCGTCACGGTGCTGCTGGAGGTCGAGGGCGCGGGCGACTTCCTGCCGCCCTACGCCGGCAACCTCGACGTGATGACGGCGGCCGCGGCGCGGGTGGGGGAGCGGCTCGCGGAGCGACTGCTGGCCGGCTGGGCGGCCGCCGCGCCCGCTCCCGCGGAGGCGCGCCCGTGACCGGCGTGACGCTCGTCGACTCGAGCCTGCGCGACGGGATGCACTCCGTCCGCCACGCCTTCACGCCGGAGCAGGTCGCCGCGGTCGCAGGCGGGCTGGACCGCGCCGGCGTCGACGTGATCGAGGTCTCGCACGGCGACGGCGTCGGCGGCTCCTCGATCCAGTACGGGCGCTCTGCGCACCCCGACGCCGAGCTGATCGCGGCGGCGGCGGGCGCCGTCGAGCGAGCGCGGATCGCCGCGCTGCTGCTGCCCGGCATCGGCACGCTGGAGGAGCTGAAGACGGCGCAGGCGCTCGGCGCCTCGGTCGCGCGCGTGGCGACGCACTGCACCGAGGCCGACATCGCGCAGCAGCACATCGAATGGGCGGCCGAGCACGGGATGCTCGCGGTCGGCTTCCTGATGATGAGCCACATGCTCGAGCCGGCGCCGCTGGCCGCGCAGGCGCGCCTGATGGAGTCCTACGGCGCGGCCGTCGTCTACGTCGTCGACTCGGCGGGCGCGCTCGTGCCGACGCGTGCGGCGGCGCGCGTCGCAACGCTGCGCGAGGCGCTCGCGCCGGCCACGGCGATCGGCTTCCACGCGCACAACAACCTCGGCTGCGGCGTCGGCAACGCGCTCGCCGCCGTCGACGCGGGCGCGACGTGGCTCGACGGCTCGCTGCGCGGCCTCGGCGCGGGCGCCGGCAACGCGCAGTTGGAGGTGCTGGCGGCGGCGCTCGAGCGCTCCAACCACGAGACGCGCGCGGAGCTGTTCCCGCTGATGGACGTCGCCGAGCACGTCGTCGCGCCGCTGATGCCGCGCGCGCAGGTGATCGACACGAGCGCGCTGTCGATCGGCTACGCCGGGGTCTACTCGAGCTTCCTGCTGCACGCCGAGCGGGCTGGGGCGAAGTTCGGCGTCGAGCCGCGCGCGGTCCTGATGGAGCTCGGCCGACGTCGCATCGTCGGCGGTCAGGAGGACATGATCATCGACGCGGCGGCCGAGCTGGCGGGCCGTGATTCACCACACGAGGCCACATCGAACTGCTAGAATTCGGTCTTCTTGCGCGCCGGTTCCGGGGGATCGTGCTGGGCGCGTCGATTCAACCGAACACGGTGGATGATGCCTGCACGCGTGCGCGGCGGCAGCGACGCTCCGTTGGTCTCGGTCGTCGTTCCCGTCTTCAACGAGGAGGAAGGGCTGCCCGAGCTGCAGCGGCGCATCGAGGAGGCGCTCGGCGGGATCGACGGCGGTCATGAGGTCGTCTACGTGGACGACGGCTCGACGGACGGCTCGGCGGCGCTGCTCGAAGCGCTGGCGCTCAGCCGGGACGACATCTTGCTCGTGCGGCTGTCGCGCAACTTCGGCATGGAGATCGCGATGTCCGCCGGCATGGACCACGCGCGCGGCGAGTACGTCGCCCTCCTGCACGCAGACCTCCAGGACCCGCCGGAGCTGATCCCCGAGATGCTCGTGCGGGCCGGCAATGGCGCCGACGTCGTCTACGCGCGGCGCATCGGACGCGACGAGAGCTTCCTCAAGCGCACGCTCGCGACCGCCTTCTACCGCTTGATGGAGCGGCTTGCGCGCACGCCCTACCAGGGCCAGGCGGGCGATTTTCGGCTGATGTCCCGTCGCGTCGTCGACGCGGTCTGCGCGATGCCCGAGCGGCGGCGGTTCCTGCGCGGCATGGTGGCCTGGGTGGGCTACGAGCAGGTCCCGATCGAGTACCGGCGCGCTGGACGGCACGCCGGCCGCGGCGCGTCCTACCCGGCGCTCATACGGCTCGCGCTCGAGGCGATCGCGTCGTTCTCCGACGTGCCGCTGCGGCTCGCGAGCTACCTCGGCGTCGCCCTCTCGCTGCTCAGCGTGCTGCTGGCGACGGTCGTGCTCGGCCTGGCCCTCGTCGGCGCTGTCGTCGCCTCGACCGAGGCATGGATCCTGATCGCGGTCCTGTTCCTGGGCGGCGCGCAGCTCGTCAGCGCCGGCATCATCGGCCGCTACCTGGCGCGCGTGCACGACCAGTCGCTCGGCCGCCCGCTGTACCTCGTGGACCGCGTGGTCGCGGTCCACGGTCCGCCCACCGTCGTCCCGGCCGCAGCCGCCGTGAGCGGGGAGCGCTGAGGCCGCCCATGCCGATCACCCGCGAGCTGCTGAGCTGGACCGCGCGCATGCTGCGCTGGGTGATCGACCCGCGCCGCGCCTGAGCCGCGGTCGCATCGCGCGCCCGCCCACCGTACAAATCGCTATTTGAGGATGTACGGCTGTTCGGGTGACATGGTGAACGTACCTAGTAGGGATTGGCGAAACCCGCGCGCCGTGGGGGTTTCGCCAATCCCTACTAGTAACGGCGGCGGGGGCGGGCGCTGACGCTGCGCGGAAGGGCTACGCGCCGTCGCTGCAGTCGCTGCACGCGCCGTGCAGCACGACGTCGTGATCGCCGACGGCGAAGCTCAACCGCTTCGACACGCGCTCGATCGCCTGCTCGAGCGCCGGATCCTCGAACGGGGCGACCTGGCCGCACTCGTCGCAGACGAGGTGGTGATGGTGCTCGCCGTCGGGCTGGTGGCGCTCGTAGCGGGCGACGCCCTGGCCGACGTCGATCCGCGTCACGAGCCGCAGCTCGGTCAGCAGCTCGAGGATCCGGTACACGCTCGCACGGCCGACCGAGCGCCCGTCGGCGCGCAGGCGGTCGTCGATCTCCTGCGCCGTCAGCGCGCAGTCCTGGACGTCGAGCAGCTCGACGATCGCGTTGCGCGCGCCGCCACGGCGGTAGCCGGCCGCGCTCAGGGTCGCGAGCGTGTGCTCGCGCCAAGTCGTCTGCTGTCTCATCGTCGCCATCGCGCTCGATCGTATCGGCCTGATGCAAATCAGACTCATTCCCATTATGCTCCTGTCGGTGCTCGAGTCGTTCCAGCTCCCCTTCGTGCAGCGCGCGCTCGTCGAGCTGCTGCTGCTCGCCGTGCTGGCCGGCACGCTCGGCTGCTGGATCGTGCTGCGCGGCCTCGCCTTCACAGCGCACGGCGCGGCCGCCGCCGCGTTCCCCGGGCTCGTGCTGGCCGACGGGCTCGGGTTCGCCGCCTGGCTCGGCGGCTTCGGCGCGGCGCTGCTGCTCGCGCTCGCCGTCGGCGGGCTCGCGATGCGAGGGCGCGAGGGCCACGACGCGACGACCGCGCTCGTGCTCGTCGCGGCGCTCGCACTCGGGATCGTGCTCGCATCCGACGTCTTCGACTCAGCGGCCTCGGTCGAGACGCTGCTGTTCGGAAGCCTGCTCGCGATCGGTCCCGGCGACGTACGGCTGGCCGCGGCCGTCGCGCTCGTCGCGCTCGTCGCCAGCCGCCTGCTGGGCGGTCGCTGGCTCGCAAGCGGCTTCGACGCCGCCGCCGCGCCCGCCCTCGGCCTGCGCTCCGCCCTGCCGGACGCGACGCTGCTCGTGCTCGTCGCGCTGGCGGCCGTCGCAACGCTGACGGCCGTCGGCGCACTGCTCGCGACCGCGCTGCTGGTCGTGCCCGCGGCGACGACGCGCCTGCTCACGCGCCGCATCCCCCGGTGGCAGCTCGCGACCGTCGCGCTCGCCGCGGCCGAGGGCACCTTCGCGCTGTGGCTCGCGGTCGAGCTGAACGCCCCGCCCGGCGCGACGGTCGCGGTCACGACAGGCACCGTCTTCGCTCTCGTCGCGCTCGGCAGCACGTTCGCGCCACGGCGCGCCGCCCTAAAGGCGGCGACATGACCGCCGTGCTCGCGCCACGGCGCGCCGTCCTGAAGGCGGCGGCATGAACGCCGATCGGGCGGGTGGCGGTGAGGACGCACGTGCGCCGGCCGATAGGCCGGTGTGCGCGCGCCCGGAGCCGACAGGACCCGCCCGCCAACCGCTGTTGACGACCGCTGGGCTCGCGGTCGCGTACGCCGGTGCCACACCTGTCCTGAGCGACGTCACCTTCGACCTCCAGCCACAAGAGCGGATCGCCGTCCTCGGCCCCAACGGCGGCGGCAAGACGACGCTCTTCAAGGCGCTGCTCGGCGAGCTGCGCCCGGCCGCCGGCGACCTGGCGATCGCCGAGCGCTGCGCCAGCGTGCCGCAGACCGAGCGCTCGCGGCTCGACTTCCCCGTCAGCGCGCTCGACGTCGCCCTGATGGGCACGATCGCCGGTCGCCCGTGGTGGCGGCGCCCCGGCCGCGCCGAGCGCGCTGGCGCGCGTGAGGCGCTGGCGCACGTCGGACTGGAGAGCCGCGCCCACGACACCTACGGCGAGCTGTCGGGCGGTCAGCGCCAACGCGTCCTGATCGCCCGCGCGCTCGTGCAGGACGCGCGCAT
>DATHEP010000491.1:0-2143 GCA_035318525.1 Conexibacter sp. | reverse complement strand
ATCCCGTAGCGGGCCGCGTCGGCGGCCCACTGGCGCGCGATGTGCGCGGTCGGCGCGAGGATCGCGACGCGCTGCACACGCCCCGCCTCCAGCAGCTCGTACGCCGCGCGCAACCCGAACGTCGTCTTGCCGGCCGCCGGCGTCGCGGAGGCGAGGAACGCCTCGCCGTCGTACACCGCCAGCGCGTCGAGCGCACGCTGCTGCCAGGCGCGCAGCGGCCGGCGCGCCGGCCACGCGGGAAGCGGTCTGCGACGTGCGAGGGCGCTCACGCGTCGGTCGGCGAGCGGTCCGTCGTCACGGACGAGGCGATCAGCGTGCGGCCCGTCATCTCGGCCGGCTGCGCCTCGCCGAGCACTTGCAGGACGGTCGGCGCGACGTCGGCGAGGATCCCGTCCTCCGCGCGCAGCGCGAGGCCCGGCACGGTCACGATCAGCGGCACCGGGTTGAGCGAGTGCGCGGTGTTCGGCGAGCCGTCCGGCTCCAGCATGTGGTCGGCGTTGCCGTGGTCGGCCGTGATCACGCAGGCGCCGCCGCTCGCGTGGACCGCCTCGACGACCTCGCTGAGGCAGCGGTCGACCGTCTCGATCGCCGCGACCGCGGCCGGAATGACCCCGGTGTGGCCGACCATGTCGGGGTTCGCGAAGTTGATGATGCCGAAGCGCGGCTCGTCCTCCCGCCAGGCGGTGACGAAGGCCGCGGCGGCCTCGTTCGCGCTCATCTGCGGCTTGTGGTCGTACGTCGGCACGTCGCGCGGGCTCGGCACCAGCTCGCGCCGCTCGCCGGCGTAGGGGGTCTCCTCGCCGCCGTTGAAGAAGTACGTGACGTGCGGGTACTTCTCCGTCTCGGCCACGTGCAGCTGCGCCCCGCCGCGGTCGGCGATCACGTGCGACAGCGTCATCGCCGGCCGCTCGGGCCGGAACGCGACCGGGTAGGGCCAGCCCTCCTGGTACTCCGTCATGCAGGCGTAGCGCTCGACCGGCGCGCCGCCGCGGTCGACCTCGCCGAAGCTCGTGTCCGCCAGCGCGCGCGTGATCTCGCGCATGCGGTCCGGCCGGAAGTTGAACGCGATCACGGAGTCGCCGGGACGGATGCGCGCCTCGTCGCCCACGGTCGTCGCAGTCACGAACTCGTCCGTCTCCCCCCGCTCGTAGGCGGCGCGCACGGCGGACGGCCCGTCAACGGCCGCATGGGCGCCCCGGCCGTGCACGAGCAGGTCGTACGCCTGCTGGACGCGCTCCCAGCGCGAGTCACGGTCCATCGCGAAGTAGCGGCCGATCACGCTGCCGATGCGCGCCCGCCGGCCGTCGCCGGCCGCGTCCGCGAGCCAGTCCTCGACCGTCTCCAGGTAGCCGGCGCCCGCGGTCGGCAGCGTGTCACGCCCGTCGGCGAAGGCGTGTACGACGAGGTCGGGGACCTCGAGCTGGCCGCCCATGCGGATCAGCGCCTCGATGTGGTCCCAGCCTGAGTGCACGCCGCCGTCCGACACGAGCCCGATCAGATGAACGCGCTCAGCGCCCTCGAACGCCGCGCGCAGCACGTCGTTCAGCGCGAACGTGCCATCGGCCGCCGCGTCGTCGATGCGCGTCAGGTCCTGCCGCACGACCGCCCCGGCGCCGAGGTTGAGGTGACCGACCTCGGAGTTCCCCATCTGCCCGTCCGGCAGGCCGACCGCGCGGCCGCACGCCGTCAGCTGCGTGTGCGGATACGCGTTCCACAGCTCGTCGAACACGGGCGTGCTCGCGAGCGAGACGGCGTTGCCGGGACCGTCCGGCGCGATCCCCCAGCCATCGAGCACGACCAACACCGCCCGCGCCGCGGGCAGGGCGCTCGGTCCAGCCGAGAGGGCCATCAGCCGGCGGCCACCACGATCGCCGCGAACGAATCCGCGTCGAGCGACGCGCCGCCGACGAGCGCGCCGTCGACGTCGGGCAGCGCGAGCAACTCGGCCGCGTTGTCGGGCTTGACGCTGCCGCCGTAGAGGATCCGCACGCGCTGGGCAGCCTCCTGCGAGCGCGAGCCGACGAGCGCGCGCACGAACGCGCACGCCTCCTGCGCCTGCTCCGGCGTCGCGGTCAGGCCGGTGCCGATCGCCCAGATCGGCTCGTAGGCGATCACGACCTCGGCCAGGCGCTCGTCGGCCACC
>DATHEP010000490.1:0-13084 GCA_035318525.1 Conexibacter sp. | reverse complement strand
TTCATGCGCGTGGACGAGCGCCACGTGAGGGGCGTCCTGGACGCGATGTCGCTCGAGGAGGTGGGCGCGTGGCTGCACGAGACGCGGGTCGGCTGGCGGAGCGGGGCGCAGCTCGCGCAGGCGGTCGTGGACGCGGTGCGGCTGACGCACCCGGACATGGCTGAGGGGCTCGTCCCGATGTGCACGGCGCTGGAGGAGGTCGACCAGCGCCTGGGCGAGACCTGGACCTGACGGGGACACAGGTCATCGGACCAGCGTCCCGCGACGGCCTGAGGCGTCGCGGGACGACGCGCGGTGGCACCTGGTGCGGTGACCGCAGCGCGGCGGCGGGTCGGAGGGTGGTGGCGGGGGGAGAGGAGGACCTCTCCCCCCGGACCCCCCACACCCATCAGCGGGGCCGCCCGTCGCACCGGCCAGCCCGCTGCCGTCGTGGCCGGCCGCGCCCGTCTCGCGCTCCCCGATGCTCAGCTTCTCGCGCGCGAACGGCCGCGCGTCGGCCCGCAGGCGGCCCGACGCGCGGCCGTTCGGCGCACTAGACCAGATGAACACCCCGAATCGAGAACCGGCAATTTGCCGACGATGAAGCATGCTGGTGGGCTCGGATCCAGGTGCGAGAACCCACCGAGAGCGCCGGTGGCCGTACCGCAAGCCGGCGAGCTGCTCACGGCCACGCTCACGTCGAGACCGGCTGTGTTCCTCAGGGACAAGCTGTTCTTCGTCGCTGATGCGGACCTCAAGCAGCCGACACCCGACGATCGCCATCCAGCGACCTATGAGCGCTACGCGGCGAATCAACTGCGCCTCAAGCTGCCCGACGAGACACGGGCTGCGTTGCGCAGCGTGCACAGCGTCCGGGTCTACCGCCGACGACTGCTCGGTGCTCATCGCCTCGCACACGCATGTCGCAGTCGACAACGTGCTGGAGGCAGTTGGAGACCCTGCCACCGGTGTCGACTTCGAATGCGGGGAGGTCATCCGGGTGGCGAGTGCGCGGACTCGGAGCAAGGTCTCGATGATCGAGGCGTGTGAGGAATCGGCCGCGAGCCTCGACGTCACGGAGGCGCAGCGATCGGGGGCCGCGGACGTTGTCCAGAGCAGCGAGATCGCGCTCGCCGAGGCAGAGCGGAGACGGCACGCGGCAGCTCAAGCGCTCGCCGGCGCGGAAGGGGACCGTGACACGCTCGCATCGCGGCTCGCGCTCGTGCGGGAGTCGCTTCAGGGTCGGACCGCTCGCATGCTGCCGCCCGTCCGAATCCATCGAGCCCGTCGCGAGGCGGCTTTGAGGACCGAGTACGACGAGGCGAGCCGCGCGATCGAGCAGTGCGCCGCGCTGCACGATCAGGCGGTTCGTCATCGGGAACGTTGCCGCGCAGCCACTGAGGACGCACGTTCCGGGCAAGCGGCGCTGGAGGACCGCGTCGTGCGTGCCGCGCACGAGCGTGCACAGCAGCAGCGACTGACTGAGCAACGGGCCGCGCTGGTGCAACAGCGACAGGACGTCGACGAGGAGATCGAGGCGACGACGGAGACCGCTGCGAAGGTGCGGCCGGAGGCGGCCCGGTCGATCCTCGACGAGGCGTTGGACAAGGGCTGGCTGGAAGCGCTCGACAAGCTCACTGGCGTGAGCGCGAAGGTCGATCGGCTCGACGAGGAGCGCCAGGGGATGGAGCGCGAGCGTGCCGCGATCGAGGCCGAGGAGGCCGAGACCCGCGCACGGTTGCTGCGCGAGTCAAGACTCGTCGGCTGCACGCTTGCCGCCTACAGCATGGACTCGCAGTTGCGCGAGAGGTGCTTCGACGTGGTGATCCTCGACGAGGCGTCGAGCATCGAGGCGCCGACGGTGATCCTCGCCGGCTCGCGCGCGAGACGCGCCGTCTCACCGAGCACGCCGCGTCGTTCGGCATCGAGGCGCACCTGGAGCTGTATCCGACGAGCGTCCACGGCTTCCAGATGTTCTGTCGTTCCTGCCCGAGGCCGGCGACGCGCTCAAGCGCGCAGCGCACTTCTGCCGCACCGGGCGGACGCTGCGCGACGAGCGGGAACCCTCGTAGGGCCCACCCGTGCACGATCGTGCACGGCGCGCACGACGATCGTGCACGATCGGACGTTCCCTTTCAGGGCGTTGTCCCTGAGACTCCGCTTCGAGTCCTCGTCGCGGCCGCCCGGGCCGCGACCTCATGGAAACGAATGGAGAACAGCGATGTTCGACGCGATGACGCACAACAACGTCTGGGTCACCGATCAGGACAGGGCCCTCGACTTCTACGTCAACAAGCTCGGACTGGAGGTGACGGCTGACCAGGATCTTGGATTCATGCGCTGGCTGACCGTCAACGTTCCCGGTCAGCCCGACCGCCAGATCATCCTGAGCGCGGTCCAGGCGCCCTCGGTGAACGCCGACCAGGTCGAGTGCGTGCTGCGCATGATCAGCGAGGGCCTGATGGGCATGGTCTTCCTCACGACGCTCGACTGCCGCGGAACCTACGAGGCGCTCGTCGGCCGGGGCGTCACGTTCTCGCAGGAGCCGTCCGAGCAGTCGTACGGCGTCGACTGCGAGGCGCGCGACCCGTTCGGCAACCGCATCCGCATCGTCCAGACGTCGGTCGCGGAGTGACGACATGCGCAAGGTGGTCGTCTCGCAGTTCGTGTCGCTCGACGGCGTGATCGAGGACCCGGCAGGCACGGAGGGGTCGAGCCTCGGAGCCTGGTCCTTCGACTTCGACCGGGGCGCCGACGGCGACGCGTTCAAGCTCGACGAGGTGATGGCGAGCGACGCGCTGCTGCTGGGCCGGAGGACCTACGAGATCTTCGCCGGTGCATGGCCGTCGCGGACCGGTGAGTTCGCCGACAAGCTCAACGCGATGGCGAAGTTCGTCGTGTCCACGACGCTCAAGACCGCGGAGTGGAGCAACTCGACGGTGATTCACGGCGACGTCGCCGAGGCGGTGTCGAAGCTCAAGCAGGAGCCGGGCGAGATCGCGAGAGCAGGCTGTGACGCTTCGTCAGGCGTGAGGCCCCCGCCGCGCCAGGGCGCCGCGGGTCCGCGCCTCGTTGCGCCGTGCCACCGCCACGACGAGCGAGTCCAGCAGCGCGAGGTGCGCGAGCCGGGTGGCCAAGGGCGCGAGATGGGGGGCGACCGCGCACGTCCCGGCGACGATCGGGTGATCCACCAGCTCGGCCAGCGGCGACGTCGCGAAGCTCGTGATCGCCATCGTGGTGGCGCCGCCGTCGACCGCGGCTCGCGCGGCGCTGAGCGTCTCGCGCGAGGCGCCGGTGTGCGACAGCACGAGGCACGCGTCCGCGGCGCCCAGCAGCCGTGCTCGTACGTGCTGGTCGTGGACATCGGCCGGCGCTTCCGCGTGCAGGCCGATCGCGGTGAAGCGAGCGGCCGTGTCCTGGCCGAGCGCGGCCGAGCTGCCGACGCCGACGACCAGCACGCGCTGCGCCAGGTCGAGCGCGTTCACCGTCGCGTCGAAGACCTGGGGATCGACGAGCGCAGCCGTGTCGCGCACGGCCGCGGCGCCCGCCGCGGTGACCTCGGCGAGCGCCGCGACGCGCGGAGGGCTGTTCGCATGGACGGGCGCGATGGCGGGCGCAGTCCCGGTGAGCTCCTCGGCCAACGCGACCTTCAGGTCGTGGAAGCCTCTGAAGCCGAGCTTCTGCGCGCACCGGACGACGGTGGCGCCCGACGTCGAAGCCAGCTCGGCAAGCTCGGCCACCGAGCTGAAGATGACGCGTGCGGGCTGCTCCAGGAGCAGCCCTGCGACGCGTCCCTCCGCGCCCCGCAGCGGCGGCATGCGCCCCTCGACGTGTGCGAGGAGCGCCGCGCGCCCGCGTTCGGCTGAGATCTCCGCGACGGCGTCGGGCGACTGCTGGAGCATCAGCGCGGAGGCCGCTCGGCGAGCACGAAGTTCGTCGAGATGGTGACGCTCGTGACGCCCTGCTCCTGCATCCAGCCGCTGTTCGCCGCGCGCACGGCCTGCGCCGTGTCGGCGCCCATCTCCTCGAGCGCGCGACGGATCCCCGTTCCCTCCGCGATCGCCCACCAGTCGTCGGGGCCGGAGAGCGGGACCGGCACGTCCTCCACCTCGAGGCGACGGATGCGGACGTCGCCGGCCGCCAGCAGGCCGCAGAGCGTCCCGCCGTCCGCCACCTGCCGACGCTCCCACGGCATGCTGGTGTCGAGGTCGGGTCTGTGCCGCGCGGTCTCGCGCCGGAACTCCGTCCACATCGGCTCGAAGAACTGCTCGCCGATCGTGGCGACGACCAGCCGTCCGCCCGGCGCCAGCACCCGCCACAGCTCGCGGCCGACCGCGGTCACGCTCTGAGCGAAGAACATCGCGTACGAGCACGCGATCGCATCGAAGCGGCCGTCGGGGAACGGCAGGGAGTGCATGTCCCCGAGCTCGAAGGACACGGCGTCGCCGACCCCGTGCTCCGCCGCCTTCTCCCGTGCCACCGCCAGCATGCCCTCGGCGACGTCGACGCCGGTCACCGAGCCGCCCGGCGAAACGGGCTCGGCGGCCCGCACCGACAATATGCCGGGCCCGCAGCCGATGTCGAGCACGTCGTCTCCGGGCCCGAGCCGCAGCAGCTCGAGCGTGCGATCGATGACTCGGCCCCACCCCGGCGAGGCGGCGTCGTAGCCGCGTGCCGCCGACGTGTACGTCTCCGGTGGGTTGAAGACCTCCAGGTCCTCGAAGCCTGCGGTGGTTCCCATCCCTGCCTCCTTCATGCCGTGGCTCCGAGAAGCCGGTCGATCTCTCCGATGACGGGCGTGCCGAGCTCGACGTCGCGCTCCGAGTCGAACTCGAACCACGGTCCGTCGACCGGCACTGCGGCGATCGCCGCGCGGTGCTCGCGCACGAGCAGGCGCAGCGCGGCCGTCATGTCGACGCGCCGGCCGGCCTCCGTGGACTGCAGCCGTCGCAGCACCCCGCCGAACTGGGTCCAGGCTGGCGGCGTCCATCGCATCAGCCCGATGTACTGGCCTCCGATCCGCTCGCCCCGGCGCGGACGCCCGCCGATCTCCGCGACGTGGCCGTCCTCGTCGAGGGCGAAGGTCTCGGCGTCCTCGAACGGGTCGGCGAAGCGGCGCTGCCACAGCGCGTGCCAGTCGCGGTCGTAGGCGAGCGCCAGCGGCGCCGGGCACGCCGCCATCCGCCGGGCGGTCGCCGGCGAGAAGGCGATGTCGCCATAGCTCACGAGCGTCGTGTCCGCCGCGAGCCAGTCGTCCGCCCGGCACAGCGAGGCGACCATCGTCGTCGCCTCCCAGTCGGGGTTGTGCAGCACCTCGACGCCGCGTCCACGCAGGGCGTCGACCTGCCAGCCCCCGACGACTGCGATCCGCTCGGCGCCGCTGCTCCTGAGCGCGGCGACCTGGCGGTCGAGCAGCGTTCCGCCGCTGACGCTCAGCAGGCACTTGGGGCCGGTTCGCGTGAACGCGCGCATCCGCGAGCCGCAGCCGGCAGCGAGGATCAGGCCCTGCACGTCAGGCGCTTCCGGACCGCGCCGCGCGCAACGCGGCGTGAGCGGTGACGGGGAGCGCCTCGCTCGACATCGGACGGACGAGCCGGTTCGCGGCGTCGAGCTCGAGCGCGGGCGCCGCAAGCCAGCGTCGGAAGCGATCCTCGCCGACGCCGATCGCCGCCGGGAGCTCGAGCTCGAGCGCCCGCAGCGACATGTGGGAGTTCGCCCCGCCGAACGCCGTGATGAGGCCGGCGATCTTGTGGGTGAAGATCCAGTCCCAGCCGGGGTCGGCCGAGGCGATCATCGCGATGCAGCCGTCGAGCGCGTCGCCGCGGGTGACGTCGGCGGGCGGCGCGATCACGCGCGCGTGCGTCACGAAGTTGGGCTCGTCCTCCATCGTGACGAAGCTGCCGAGATCGGCGTGATCGCGCAGCAGGGCCGGCGCGCAGAGCGTCTCCGTGACGCGGTGGCGCTCCCGTCCGCGGTGGATCGCGTCGCTCAGGACGCCAGCGACGGTTTCCGGCTCGGCGGCCAGCTCCCGCAGGACGGGTACCGGCACGTAGGACATGTCCTCGACGTCGAAGCCGTGCCGCTCGCCGAGCTGCCGCACGTCGACGAGTACCTGGCTGACCAACCGCGAGAAGTCGAGCTTCGAGCGCTCCCGCGCGGCGACCGCCTTGCGGATGAAGTCCATCAGCGCGTCGGGCTCGCAGCCGAGCTCGTGCGACTCGATCAGCCGGCCGAGCGCGGACAGCTGCCGCGGGCTCGGCGCGAAGCGCGTGTGGTTCGCGCTTGCCTCGCCGCGGCGCGAGGACTCGAAGTAGCGCTCGAAGGACTCATCGTAGCGGGCCGAGCGGATGTCGTAGGTGCCGGGCCGCAGGTGCCCGTAGCGGTCGAGGAAGCCGTCGCGGTCGAGCGTCGAGAGGTCGCGCCGCAGGTCCTTCGTCACCTCGTTGGAGCCGCCCACCAGCGCGGCGCCCTCCTGGTCGGTGAGGATCCCGTGGCGCACGAGGCTGTTGACGAGGCCGACCGCCACGAAGGCGGCGCGGGCGAGGCCGGCAAACGGCAGCGTGCCGAGACGCCGGCAGTCTTCGAGCTGTGCGGCGATGCGGCGCAGGGGAGACTCCGGTGGCCCGTCTGGCCGCACGCGCGCGAGCTTCGCGGCGACGTCGAGGTCCCGCGCGAAGGGGCCGTCGTCGGCCATCATGCGCATCGTCAGCGCTCGCAGCGCGTCGACGAGGTCGGCCGCCTCCCCCGTCGAGAGCACGCCCTCCTCGGCGAGGCGGGTCGCTCTGTCCGGTACGTCGAAGTCGTAGGCGGTCAGCGCGATCGCGGACTCGATCTTGTCGTGCAAGTGGGGCTGGGCGCGCAGCGCGGACACGTAGTGGGCGACGAGGCGCTCCGCCGCGGCGTGGTCGAGCTGCGCGGGCACCAGCGAGCTGAAGCTCGCCCGCGCGTCGATGTATGGCAGCCCGCAGAAGTCGACGAGCAGGGGCACGCCGCGCACGTCGCGGTAGCCGTAGCGGAGGCGGCTCTCCGCCCATACCTCGTCGGTTATCAGGCAGCGGTAGAGCGACAGCGCCAGCGGTCGCGGCCGCAGGCCGATCATCTCGGCGGGGTTCCAGTCCGGCATCACGCCGAAGCACGCGATCGGTCCGAGCGCCGGTGGCCGCTCGCGGCACAAGCGGCGGAACTGGGCCCGGCACTCCGCGATCGCGGCGCGATGGACGCCTTCTGCGATGCCGTCGCTGCTCGTGGCGAGCGGACGCACCTGGAAGAGGACGACCGGGCCTTGCTCGGAGACCCCGAACTCCAGCTCGAACGGACCGTCGATCAGCCGCTCGAGCTCGTCCACGAGCGCCAGCACGCCCGAGAGCTGCGGCGAGGGCGGGGCGGGCGGGTCCTGCTCGTAGGCGAGGCAGTACCAGGTGCGCGTCCCGTCGCGGCCGGCGGTGACCGCGTCCGTGTGGGCACCCTCGGAGTACGTGACCACGCGGTACGGACCGCCGCCGCTGGGGTCGCACGACGACGCCACGCCGCTCGCGACCACGTGGTCGAGCTCGGGCTGCACGAGCACCTGGTCGGCGTCGGAGCGGCCATGGAACGAGGCGATGACCTGCTCGACGGCGAGCTTCAGCTCTCGTCGTCCGTTGACGTGCAGCCGGGACAGGTAGTGCCCCGCGTTCGACATCGTCGCGGTGTCCTCGTCGAGGCTGCTGCTGCGGACGATGAGTGCGCCGCGCGCCCACTCGTGGGCCTGCAGCCGGTCGAGCACGGCGTCCTCGTCGGACTGCCACTCGCCGACCGTGAACCAGTCGAGCGGCAGCACGACGCCGTGACGCAGCCGGCCCGCGAGCCGCGCGAGCGTCTCCGCCTTCGTCCCGAATGTGAAGCTGCCGGCCACGTCACTGCTCCTTGACCTCGGCGACCCAGCACCGAGTCGTGTACGGCACCGCGAGACGACGCCCGACCTGCGCCTGCGCCACCCGCGCCCCGATCTCGTCGACGATGCGCTCGAGCTGGTCGCCGGCCTGGCGCGCGAGGGTGGCGTGCGAGCGCCACCCCTCGACCCAGTCGTCCGCGTCGACCTCGTGGCGCACGGTGGCCTCGAGCGGACGCGGCGCGTGGAAGAGCCCGGACGCCTCGACGTCGCGGGACGGGTCGCGCCGGCGATCGCCGTAGTCGTAGCCCGGGATGCGCGAGGCGATCGCCGCCTCGATCTCGGCCTGCAGCGGGTCGTCGAGGTCGCGGTGGTTCCACAGCAGCGCGACCCAGCCCGGTCGCTCGAGGATCCGGGCCACCTCCGCGAGGGCGGGCCCGCGCTCGACGACGTTGAACGACGACCCGAACGTGACCAGCGGGTAGGCGCCGTCGGGGCGGCCCGTCTCCTCGGCGCGCGCCTCGAACCAGTCGACGGGTGCGTCGGCGAGGCGCTCGCGGCCGACGGTCCGCATCGCGTCGTTTGGCTCGACCGCGTCGACCGCGAGGCCGTGACCGACCAGGTGGACGCTCATGTGGCCGGTGCCGGCGCCGACGTCGCAGACCCGGTCGCCCGCGGTGGCGCCGGCGAGCGACACGATCTCGTCGATCACCGCGTCCGCGTACGGCGGCCGTCCGCTGTACGACTGAGCCAGGGACGTGTAATCCCACGTCAACGACTTCATTACATCTTCCCCCTTGGTGCCTGCTAGTTGCTCCCGGCGCGGTAGGCTAGCGACGATCGTTAATCTGTGCAAGCGAGATCATTCATGTAACTGACGATTCGTCGGGGGCCGAAACTAGGTAATGATTGTTTCAGAGGGGGTGAGCGACGCTTCGGCGCCGCCGATCGCCGTCGGCGGTCGGCGCTTCTCGCCGCTCGGGCCGGTCCCGGGCTCGTACCTGCGCGCGGTCGCGTCGGCGGGCGGTCGCCCGGTGGTGCTCGCGCCGAGCCGACAGGGGAGCCGGTCGGCGGGGGAGCTGCTGGCGTCCTGCGCCGGTCTGCTGCTCACCGGCGGCGGCGACGTCTCACCCGAGCTCTACGGCGGCCGGCCCGGAGTCGGCCGCGACACGGTCGATCCCCTGCGCGACGCCTTCGAGCTGGCGCTCCTGACTGACGCGGCGCAGCGCGGCCTGCCGGTCCTCGCCATCTGCCACGGGATGCAGCTGCTGAACGTCGCCCGCGGCGGCTCGCTGCAGCAGCAGCTCCAAGCCGCCGTCGCGGGCCGCCACGGCACGCGTGAGGCGTGGACCGAGCACCCGGTCCGCCTGCGAGCCGGAAGCCGCCTGGCGACGGCTGTCGGGGCGGGGGAGGTGGGCTCCTGCTCGTCGCACCACCAGCAGGCGATCGGGCTGCTCGGCGAGCAGCTCGTCGAGACCGGGTGGAGCGACGACGGCCTCGTCGAGGCGATCGAGGACGCGGGCTCGCGCTGGATCGTCGGCGTCCAGTGGCATCCCGAGGACACCGCCGCGCGCGACGCCGAGCAGCAGCGGATCTTCGGCGCGTTCGTGGAGGTCGCGCGAACGGGCGCTGCTGCCGCCGGCGAAGTCGGTGGCGGACGGTGACGCCGCGGGCGATCTGGCTGACCGGGCTCTCCTCGACGGGCAAGAGCTCGGTCGCAGGGGAGCTGCGCGCGCTGCTGCTGGCGCGCGGCGTCGTGCCGGTGCGCCTCGACGGCGACGTGCTGCGCGCGGCGCTGCCGCGGCCTGCCGGCTACGGGCGCGAGGAGCGCCTCGCCCTCGCCCGCTACTACGGCCGGCTCGCACGCGAGTTCGTGGAGCAAGGGCATCTCGTCATCTGCTCCACCGTCTCGCTGTTCCACGAGGTCCAGGCATGGAACCGGCAGCACATCCCGGGCTACTTCGAGGTGTGGCTGCGCGCGCCGGCCGCCGAGCTGGAGCGCCGCGACCACGGCCGCCGGGTCTACACGGGCGCTCGGGGCGCGGTGGTCGGCCGCCACGTCGTCCCGGAGTTCCCGGGCTCGCCGGACCTGATCGTCGACAACCACGGCGTGACCACCCCGTCCGCGGCCGCGCGCCGCATCCTCGACCGTGTCGATGCGTGAGCTGCTCGCGAACGGGCCGGGGAGCTTCTTCCGCGGCAACCTGCACTGCCACTCGACGGGCTCGGACGGCAGGCTGTCGCCCGCCGAGGTCGCCCGCGCCTACCGGGAGGCCGGCTACGACTTCGTCGCGATCACCGACCACTTCGAGGAGCGCTTCGGGTGGCCGGTCACCGACACGCGGCCCTTTCGCACCGACGAGTTCACGACGATCGTGGGCGCCGAGCTGAGCTCGGCCGACTGGTCCGATCCGTCCGTGTACTGGGTCGCCGCCGTCGGGCTGCCGCCCGGCTTCGCCCCGCCGCCTGCGGGCGACCACGCGGAGGCGATCGTGCGGGCGTCGGCCGCCGGCGCGTTCGTCTGCCTGCTGCACCCCGGGCTGAACGACCTGCGGCCCGAGGCCGCCGGCCGCCTCCCCGGGTTCGACGCCGTCCAGGCGGTGGAGGTGTACACGCACCAGTCGTGGATCTACCGGCCCGACACCGCGATCGCGGCGCCGTTCCTCGACGCGCTGCTCGAGGACGGACGCCGGCTCACGGCCGTCGCGGGCGACGACGCGCACTTCCGCGACGGGCCGGACGCCTTCGGCGCCTGGGTCGAGGTCTTCGCGCGAGAGCGCGATCCGGACGCGTTGCTCGACGGGCTCAAGGCGGGGACCTACTACTCGACCCAGGGCCCCGCGATCACGGGGCTGACGCTCGACGGCGACGAGCTGCGCGTCGCCTGCTCGCCGTGCGCACGCGTCCTGCTGACGGGGCCGAGCCGCCTGTGGCGGCGCTGGCGCTGGCGGATCGCCCCGGCCGGGGCGCCCTTGCTCACCGAGGCCGCCTTCACGATCTCCGACTTCCGCGGAGGCTTCTGCCGCGTGACCGCCGTCGACGGCGACGGACGGCGCGCGTGGAGCAATCCGATCTGGGCCTGATCAGAGCGGGGCGGGTTCGCTGGCGTCGACGCCGAGAAACGCGCGCAGGCGTGCGTCGCTCAGGCTCGGGACGATGAGGTCGGCGTCCACATGCGGGCCGTGAGCTGACGGCACGAGCACGAGCACGAGGCCGGCGCTGCGCGCCGCCTGCGCCCCGAGTGCGGAGTCCTCGAAGGCGACCGCGTCGCACGGCGCGACGGCGAGCTGCCGGCACGCTTCGAGATAGACGTCGGGGTCCGGCTTGTCGCGCGCCGTCTGCTCGGCGCTCACGATCGCCGAGAACGCCTCGCGCACGCCGAGCCGGTCGAGGACGGCGAGGACGATGTCCCGAGGGGCGTTGCTCGCGACTCCCAGCGGCATGCAGGGCGCGAGGTCAGCGATCAGCTCGCAGGCGCCGGGGAGCGCTTCGGGGGGGTCGGCGGCGAAGGCCTCATCCAGCGCGGCCCGCAGCTCTCCCGTGCTCACGCGGTCGCCGAGGTCCTGGCTCACCAGCGACGCGGCGCGCACGACCGACGCGCCCAGCAGGCGCTCCAGCCGGATGTCGTCGAGCGAGCGGCCGCGACTGGCGGCGACCTCGGCATAGGCGCGCTCCCAGCAGTGCGCGGAGTCCACCAGCAGGCCGTCGCAGTCGAAAACCGCAGCGTGCGGCCTTTTGGCGAATCCCTGTGAATTATCTGTTACCGCCGTTGTGGTGACCATGAATCTCATCGTACAGTCGGCGACGACGGACGGAAAGCCCGTTACCGACTGTTCACAATCATCATGTCGACCGACCTCCCCCCGACCGACCTCGGCGCCGCCCGCGAGGTGCAGGCGCGCATCCACGCTCACCTCTCGAGCCTGCAGACTGCCGAGGTGCGCGTCGCGCGCGTAGTCCTCGAACAGCCCAACGTCGTCATCTACAAGTCGGCGAGCGAGGTCGGCCAGATGGCGTCGACCTCCAGCGCGACGGTGATCCGCTGCGCCCAGAAGATGGGCTTCAAGGGGTTCCACGACCTCAAGCTCGCGCTCGCCAACGAGCTCGCGGTCTTCGAGCAGTCCCGCGCCCAGGAGGAGCGCGCGGCGGGCGACCCCCGCAGCGCGGTGCTCGTCGAGATCACCCGCGCCGGCGCCGAGAGCGTGCGGGACGCGGGCGCGCTCGTCGACGCCGACGCCTTCGACGCTGTGGTCTCCGCGATCACCGACGCCCGCCGCGTGCTGTTCTTCGGCGTCGGCACCTCTGCCCCGCTGTGCCAGGACGCCGCGTACCGCTTCTCGGCGATCGGCGTGCTCGCGGAGGCGCCGGCCGACGTCCACGTCCAGCACGTCCAGGCGCGATTGCTCACCGACCAGGACGTGGCGGTGATCGTCAGCCACACCGGGTCCACCCGCGAGACGCTCGCCGCCGCCGCGGCCGCTCGCGGCGCCGGGGCGACCACCGTGGCGATCACCAGCTTCGCCGTCTCGCCGCTCACCGAGCAGGTCGACCACACGATCGTGGCCGGCAGTCGCGAGCTGGCGCTGAGGCTGGAGGCGATGGCCAGCCGCCTCGCCCATCTCGCCCTGCTCGATGCGCTGCTCGTGGCCGTCGCCGGCCGCGACGAGCGTCGCTCCGCGAGCGCCCTGGAGCACTACACCGATGTCCTCGGGGAGCACCGGCTGTGAGGCTGGGAGTGCTCGCCGACCTCCATTGGAGCGCCTCGCCGGGCGTCTCGGCCCACTGGCACGCGCCCTACGACTTCGACGGGCTCGCGGCGCGCTGCGCCGCGACCGTCGACGCCCTCGTCGCCCACGGCTGCGACCTGCTCGTGGTAGCCGGCGACCTGACGCACGAGGGCGACCAGGCGTCCTGCACGGCCGCCCTGGACTGCGTCCTGAGCGTCTCGCCGATCCCGGTGGCGGTCGTCGAGGGCAACCACGACGTACCGCTCGATCACGCCCTCGTCCCGCGCCGCACCGACGTGCGCGACGGCTGGCGGCGCGCGGAGGCCGTCGCCGACGAGCATCTGGTGGCGCTCGGCGCCGTCGGGCTCGGCCGCGACGGCGGATGGGCGCGCGACCGCGGGCCGGGACCGGCGCCCGGCCACTGCCTCGCGACGGTCGTCGTCAGCCACTTCCCGCTCGTCCCCCACGCCGAGCGGCTGGCCGACGCCGGCTTGCCCTGGCCCGGAGA